>JAJDEH010000352.1 GCA_029259935.1 Planctomycetota bacterium | reverse complement strand
CACCATTCGGTAGGGCGACCGCCGCAGGGTTACCAGACGACTGCACGGCGAACCAAATGCCGACGCCCGCCGTGACAACCAATCCCATGGCACCCAAACCAATGGCCAAGATTTTCACCGTGGGATCGTTCGAACGGATGGGCTTTCTGGGCTTGACGGGAGGCGCGGCCCCGAACGTCTGTCGTGGCGGCACGGATGAGGGATCGGCCGGAGGAACCACCATTGGAGACGCAGGAAATTGTGGTCCCGACAACGGCGAAGGGAAAGGCGTCGGGTCGACTTGACCCACCGGCGCGGACTCCACGAACATGTCGTCGCTGACGGGCGTCAACGGCGCCAGTTCGGATTCCACGCGCAGCGAAGCATCATATTCTTCTTTGCGATCGGCATTCAACAGGCAGATGCGCGCGGCGGAAATGCGATTCAGGATATCTTGACTGTGGTGGCCATGCTTTCCCGTCGCCACGGTTCTGACGTGGGTCATCTGGCGGTCCGCGGCGTTTTCGATCACCTGCAGGTCGGCTTCGTACAACTCCAGGCCCAACAGACGGTAGTGGTGGGGCGGCTGATACTTCGGAGGAATTCCCAACCAGACATGATACGGGTCAAACGAATTCTCGTTTTCAGTTGTTTGTTCCGCCACGGTCGAAGCGCACTTTTGGCAGCGAGTTTCACCGTTGACGTAATCCGCCGGGCCGTCGCATGTTGGACAGCGAACCTGCATTGAAAACCCCTCAATTCCCCGGACCTAATTCATACCAACCACTCAGGGTAAGTATACCGCTACTCGCCTGACCTAGCGACCCTTAAATACACGGCTTTTGGCTTCCAACACCACGCTGATGTCTCGCCCGAGCAGCGAAAAGTCCTTGAAATCAATGCTGGGCGGGCTGCCGTCGCCCGCCACGTGATGATGGCCGAATTCACGCCCGGTTGCCGTTGGTTTCGGCACCCCGGGGCCACTTTTGTGGGCGGTTCGTCTTGCTGCATGGGACCCGCTTGTGAACAATTCCCTGGTGAAGGCGGGCAAGCGATCTTTCCCGTGACGACCGAAATGAAAGGCAACACATGGCAACGATGGACCGCGAAAAACAAATCGCCGAGGCGGAAGAGATCTTGGGCGACCGCTTGCAAGAACTGGGATTCGTCAAGGGACTGTTTTTTGGACAGTATTTGCAAGAGCAATTGCTGCCTTACCCCGACACGATTTCCGATTCGAACACGAACGAGTTGGTCGACCGACTGCGAACCTTCTGCCAGCAACACATCGATCCCGTGGCCATCGATCGGCAAGCCGAGATCCCGCAATCAGTGATCGACGGACTGGGCGAGCTGGGAATGCTGGGCGCATGTTTGCCCAAGGAATGCGGCGGGTTGGAACTTTCGCAAACTTCGTATTGCCGCATGCTTGAAGTGCTGGGCGGCCATTGCGCCAGCACGGCCCTGTTCGTCAACGCGCACCATTCCATTGGCCCGCGGGCGATCGTGCTGTTCGGCAACGATCAGCAGAAGAAAGAGTATCTCTCAAAGTCGGCCACCGGCGAATGGATCAATGCTTTCGCGCTGACCGAACCGGAAGCCGGCAGCGACGCCGGCAATGTGCAATCGATGGCCACGCCGACCGACGACGGCACGGGGTACGTGATCAACGGCGAGAAGCGGTGGATCACCAACGGAGGATTGGCCCAAGTACTGACCGTGATGGCCCGGACTCCCGTTCCCGGCAGTTCCGACACCAAAGTGACCGCCTTCATCGTCACCCCCGACATGCCCGGATTCAAGGTCGTGGAAAAGCGCATGGAAAAGTGCGGAGTACGTGGTACGGCCACCAGTCGTTTGGCTTTTGAAAATATGTTCGTGCCCAAGGAGAACGTGCTGGGCGAACTGGGAAAGGGCCTACGCGTCGCGCTGACGGTACTCGACTTCGGACGAACGACGTTCGGCGCTAGTTGCACCGGAGCCGCCAAAACCTGCGTCGCCTTGGCTAGTGCTCATGCCAATCAGCGCGTTCAGTTCGGGCAAACGTTGGGATCATTCGATTTGGTTAAGGAGAAGCTGGCCTACATGCAAGCGGGCGCGTTCGCCATGGAAGCGTGTACTTATCAAACGGCGGCCTTGATCGATTCGGGAGTTGGCGACTTCATGCTGGAAACGGCGATGTTGAAAGTCTTTTCGACCGACGTGCTGTGGCGCATCGTTCACGATACGTTCCAAATTCATGGCGGGATGGCTTACTTCACCGACCAACCCTTTGAGCGGATGATGCGCGATGCACGAATCAATATGATTGGCGAAGGCGCGAACGATGTGTTGCGGGCCTTTACCGCCTTGGTCGGCATGCGCGACGTGGGCCTGGAATTGGAAGGTGTCTTGAACGCCTTCAAGAATCCACTGGGCCAGTTGACCAAGATCGGCAACTTCACCAGCCGCAAGCTGAGTTCGCTGTTGGTGTCGCCTAGCGTGCCGGTGCGCAGTGTCGAACTGGAAGACGACGCCATGCGGCTGGGCCGCTGCGTCAATCTGTTGGGTTCGAATGTGGAAAAACTACTGAGGACCTATCAAAAGGAAATCGTCGACCGCCAGCACCTGTTGGCCAGAGTCGCGGACGCCGCGACGGAAATTTACGTCAGTGCCTGCGTGCTGAACCGACTGGACCGCATCCTGCACCACGGCGAAAACAGTTCCGAACAGCGCCGCGTCGACTTGGCCACCGGCCGCTACTTCCTGAAAACCGCCGAACGGCGACTGAGAAAGTCTTTGAAGGACCTGTGGAACAACGACGACGAACAGACAAACCAATTGGCGGATGCCGTTGTTCGCTTCGGACAGAATTCGCCATGATCGCCGAGCGATCAACGACTTTGGATCACTTTTCGGTAGTCGTGTCCAACACGGCCATGAAGGCCTTCTGCGGGATGTCGACGGAACCGATCGACTTCATCCGCTTCTTGCCTTCTTTTTGCTTGGCCAGTAGCTTTCTTTTGCGAGTGATGTCGCCGCCGTAGCATTTGGCGGTGACGTTTTTGCGCAACGCGGGAACCGTCTCGCGCGCGATGACTCGGCTGCCGATGGCGGCTTGCACCGCGACCTCGAACATGTGGCGATCGATTTCCAACTTCATCTTCTTGGCGACCGCGCGGCCTCGGCGGTCGGCGTCGCCGCGATGACAGACAATGCTTAGCGCGTCGACCCGCTTGGTGTTGACCAAAATGTCGAGCCTCACGAGATCCGCCGGCTGATAGCCAATCACTTCGTAATCCATGGTGCCATAGCCGCGCGTGACGCTCTTTAATTTGTCGTGCAAATCGTAGATCACTTCGGCCAGCGGCATTTCGTAGGACAGCAGAACGCGAGTCGGCGACAAGTATTCGGTACCGACTTGAATGCCCCGGCGGTCTTGGCACAGCTTCATCACGCCGCCCACGAACTCGGCCGGCAGCAGTATATTCACCCGTACAATAGGTTGACGAAACTCGTCTATATCTCCCGCATCGGGCACTTGTTGCGGACGATGGATTTCCACCGTTTCGCCCTTCGTGGTCATTACTTCATACGTGACGTTAGGCGCGGTCTGAATCAAATCGATATCCGATTCCTGTTCCAATCGCTGCTGGACGATCTCCATGTGCAGCAATCCCAAAAAGCCGCAGCGGAAGCCGAATCCCAGCGCGTCGCTGGTTTCCGGTTCGAATTCAAAACTGGGATCGTTGATCGACAGCTTGGTCAAGGCGTCCCGCAGTTCTGAAAAATCTTGACCGTCGGAAGGGAAGAGGCCGCAATAGACCATCCGTTTCGGCTCTTTGTAGCCGGGCAGCGGGTCGGCGGCTTGATCGCCGGGAATGCTGATCGTGTCGCCAATATGGACCAGGTCCAAGGTCTTGATATTGCAAATAAGGTAGCCGACTTGTCCCGCGACAAGTTCATCACGCGATTGCTGCTTAGGCGTGAACTGGCCGACCTCCACCACTTCGTGCGTCGTGCCGCCGCGCAGAAAGCAGATTTTCTGTCCCTTGCGAATTCGGCCCTTCATGATTCGCACATACGTGATGGCTCCGCGGTATTCGTCGTAGTGCGAATCGAACACCATCGCTTGCAGTGACGCATTGGGGTCGCCTTGCGGCGCAGGGATGCGATCCAGAATTGCCGACAGCAGCGCATCAATGCCGATTCCCTCTTTGGCGCTTACGCGAAGAATATTGTCTCCTTCGACCGCCAGAGTTAGTTCCATCTCTTCGGCAACTTCGTCAGCGCGCTGGTAGGCCAGATCGATCTTGTTGATGACCGGAATGATGGTCAGTTCGTGTTCGAGCGCGGCGTAGGCGTTGGCCATGGTTTGAGCTTCGACGCCTTGAAAGGCATCGACCAGCAGCAACGCGCCCTCGCAGCAGGTCAGCGAGCGCGACACTTCATACTGAAAGTCGACATGGCCGGGCGTATCGATCAAATTCAGCTCGAACGTCTCGCCCTGGTGTTCAAAGTGAATCGCGACCGCTCGGGCTTTGATCGTAATGCCGCGCGATCGCTCCAACTCCATATCGTCCAGCAATTGGTCCTGCATGTCGCGTTTTTGCACGGTTCCCGTCGCTTCCAGCAGGCGGTCGGCCAACGTGCTCTTGCCATGATCAATATGGGCAATAATGCAAAAATTTCGGATATGCGCAGAGTCCATGGTGGTCCTGAAGGATTGGTCCGAGGCACTGCCTCGCTAGAGCGTTGGTCGCCGGTTGGTTGGAGCGTATCTGCCGATGGACGGTTCCGTGACCATCCGTGGTAGGGCGCATTGGGCAGATTCTGCCCAACCGGATCTTTCAACCATATCATTGGCAAGGCGACTTATGATAGGCAACCCGGGCAATTCCGGCTGCGCCTATATAGCCGGCATTCGATCCCAGACTGGCAAACCTAATTGTCAGATTCTTAGCTTGTGCCGGGAATACTTTACGCCGGACATGCTCGTCGATTCGGTGCAGGAATTCTCGGCCCAGGGCACTGGATGCTCCGCCAAACGTCATCGCGCCGCCGATAATGACCGCTCCTGGATCCACGATGAAGACCAGGGTCGCCACGCCGGTCGCGATGTAATCGGCGGTATCCATGACGATTTGTCGCGCCAAAGCGTCTCCCTGCTCGGCCGCCTCGGCTACCAATAATCCCGATATCTCCTGGCCGTCGGACAGTTCGTGAAGCAAGCTGGCTTCGTTTTGGGCCAGCGCTTCGCGAGTCCGTTTGATCAAGGCGGTAGCGCTGGCATACGCTTCCAAGTGGCCTGTTTGGCCGCAGCCGCAGACCCGTGCATCGGGATTTGGGTTAATAATCATGTGGCCGCATTCCGACCCGTGGCTGTTCGCACCATCCATGGACATGTCGCCAATGATGATGCCGCCGCCGACTCCGGTTCCCAGCGTGAGCATGACGAGGCTGTGAAAGTCCCTGCCGCTGCCGATCCAGGATTCACCAAAGGCCGCGGCACCGCCGTCGTTGGCGAAGGCGACCGGGCGGTCATCGAACGCTTGGCTGACTCGATCACGAATTGGGAAATCCCGCCAGGCCGGGAGATTCGGTGGCTCGAGAATCATCCCGCTGGGAATATCCATCGTGCCAGGTGTCCCCAGGCCAATCGCATTGACGTCGGCCAACGAGAGCCCCGCTTCGGCCAACATCGCGTCGGCGGCCAGCCGCATCCGGCGAATCGCATCGTCGGGCCGTTTTTCACTTTCCGTCGGAATACTGCAAAACGCGACGGTTCTTCCCTGATCGTCGACGAGCCCTTGCTTCATCGAAGTGCCACCCACGTCGATTCCGAGGAACAGGGGCCGTTGAGCTTCTTCTGTCGAAATCTTCACGCGGGCTGGGGGGGGTGCGGTTGGATGGAAGCCATGTAAAAGGCCATTATCGCCAACCCGGTGTGAAAATCGAGGGTGCTGGTTGGCAAAGATTCGACGAGCGCGCGAAAAACGGCCGAACCGGCGAGCACTCTCCTGGACCGAGCCGTCAACTCGGCAACCGCTCGTCCATACCCATCAGTTCGACCGAGGCACTATACGCGCTCGGCAATCCCCCGCTCTTCGGGTCTTGACGGCCGACCTTCAGGGGACGCCTTCTCGCGTTTCAGGCTTCGTTGTCGCGAAAGACCGCCGGCCTTGTCAGTCCACATGCAGGTGCATCTCTTGCGTTCGATGGATGGCCGCTTCTAACCGCTGGGAGGCTTCGTTCGCCATTTTCGTGACGGCTCTGAGAGCACTGATCTTGCTGTCCAACTCCGCTTTGAGATCTCGCGCGGTGTCGTGCATCTCCACTTGCCAGCGGATCAAGTCTGGAGGGGCGTCGACCAGTGGCAGATCCTTGTTCGGACCTCGCGCCGAAAACTGTTCTTTGATCGGCTTCTCACGGCGGCCTTTGCGGCCGTAGTATCGATACGATCGTCGCATGAGGATCACGATCAGCAGCACGATGCCAAGGGCGAATAGCCCCCAAGAGGTGAAGTCACCTGACGGCTCCATGAGTTGGCTCCTGCGGGCGAAGAAAACGCGACTGCATCAGCCGTTATCAAAGGCTTTGCGAGCCGCTTCGTAGACATCCTTCAGCGGGATATTCTTTTCTTCGGCGATCTGGCGGCACGACTCGTATTCCGGGGAAAAACTAACGGTATTGTCGCTTACAACGGCCAGCTTTCCTTCAATCGTGCCCCACTCGGTTTCAACCGATTGCGGCCGGCGATCCAGTTTGTGACGACTGGCCGGCCAGCGACGAACACCCAACGTCGAGGTTTCGCGAAACAAGATCCGTTCCAGCTTCGTGATTAACGACGCGTCGCACAGCACGCAAATCTTGACCGCCGGCCGGTTCTTTTTCATTTGTATGGCAGTCGTGTAGACGTCCAGCGCGCCGGCTTCCGCCAGCAGATTAACACAATGACCGATGACCTCGCCGGTGATATCGTCGAGATTCGTTTCCAGCACCCAAATCTGGTCGTTGGCCGTGGCATCGTCGGCCTGGCCCACGATCAATCGCAGCAGGTTGGCCTGTTCGTCTAGATCGCGGTCGCCGGCTCCATAGCCAATGGTTTCGATCGTCATCGGCGGCAACGGCCCAAATTCGTCGGCGACGGTGGCCACGATGGCGGCACCGGTCGGTGTCGTTAATTCCGCCGCTACTTGCGACGCGGCCAATGGGATGCCGGTCAACAGTTCCGCGGTGGCCGGAGCCGGAA
>JAJDEH010000351.1 GCA_029259935.1 Planctomycetota bacterium | reverse complement strand
GGGGAACTCTAAAAGGACGCTGGGTTCCCCACGATACCCGAGACGACAGCTTAAGAAAGACATTGAAAATATATGACTTAGGAAGATGGTAATGCCATTCAGACCTGACCCATTTTAACGATCAATCCCAACAATACAGGCGTGTCACAGATCTATCGGATTGCGTGGACCCATGTGTGTACAGTAGACTGCAGCGGCAGTTCCACCTACGGATCATCAAACTACAAGGTCGTGCAAGAGGCAAGTGATACAATCCGAAGTGCGACTAGCACTAGCCCAAATCTTTCCGACCCAGGTCCGCTCCGAGACCCTCGGTGCTAGCGCAGCTTGTCGAAAACATCACGGCCTTTTGATGAAACTCAATGGATCCTAATTCTTGACTGCTAGGAGGTGAGGAATGCGAGTGCGAATTGTAAGTGCGGTTTGCCTCTATTTATTCTCATTAGCAAGTTATTCGGCTACGGTTGCTTTTGCCGATGAAGATGATTCAAAAGGCACTGAGAAGTTCATAGAATGGAAATTGCCGGTCGGTTTCCCAAAGTCAAGCCCAGCGAAGGTAGGTACCTTGGCGACTCGGTTAGCAAAGACGCTCAAGTGTCTAGGTACCTGGGAGAACGAACGAAACCCAGGTTGTTGTATTTGGTTAGATATTGGAACGTGGCAACGTAGTGGAGAGCCGCGCTATCTAATTGTGATCCAACCTGCTGGAGGGGTGATACTGGCATCTGACACTAGGCAACTTACGTTAGCAATTGACAAGCTAGAAGAAGTTCTACGCTATGAAGGAGATAAAGTATTAGTGCCCGTTGGCTTAATCACCAATTATCGCATCATAGACGAAAAGTAGGGCAAAAGGGGCCGCCCATACATTAGATGCAGCGCAATTAGCGCCATCGGTTGATTGCGGGGGAAATGGGACCAGCGGGATCCACGCGGAACGTCAATCCACCGTGCCGCCAGAGTCGCGTCCATCTGATTCCAATTCACAGCCCGGCACGACATCCACTAGAAAGCAAGATGGCTGCCTGAGTCCCGTGGAACTGCGCGAGCGGCGGGAGACAAAGGATTCACTTCGCGCCCGCCGCGCTTCTAACCGAGGATTTATTCCGCTCAAGCGGGCCGAGTAATTGAAGCTGTTCGATTGGACGGGCCGGCAAACGCGAAAAGACAAACGAGGCCACATCCCGGCGGACTTGGCTGGACCACTCAAGCAAACATCCGGTCGCGCTTCCTATTGAGGAAAGTGTGGAAAAGCATATTCTCGCGCTTGATTGGGAAAAGCACGCCACCGATTACTCGTGGTGACCGCGCTGGTAGCGGCTCGAATATTCGCACAGGATTTCAGTCGAGAAACACTCGAATTCCATTTCTTTGATGTAACGCAGCCGGCGATCGAAAACGTCCGTGGGTTCAGACGCTTGCACGCAAGTTGTCTTGGATTTGGTACAATGACGGGGTGAGAGACGATAGCGCGCGGAGAGTCGCGTTGGCGGGCAAGTTGCGCTTGGAGGCTCTTGAGATGTTTGCGGTTGTGCAAACGTTTTTCGCGAGGCGTGAAGGGCATCGAGAAAGCGGCGGCTTGGCTAATTCCATGGGGTGTCTGCATTTACGGAGGGAGCGTAATGGGCAAAGGCAGCGATTTCGGCAACCGGGCATATGTTACACCGCTCGAAGTGCCCCGCTTGGAACGAGACGATGTCGCGGTGAGGCATTGGAATGCAACCTTTTGTTTCGCTCGACGAACGGCGGGCCCACCTTGTAAATCTGGCGCAGTTAACGGCAGGCGGGCGGTGAATTGCCCGTCACGAGGGCCGCAAGTATAACTGAAGGAATACCTGCCTTGTCCGTCCACGCGGCGCGGATTTGCTCACCTTCCACATCGATTTCCGCACTTGAGTTTTAGTTATGCACGAAAGATTGAAGCCGAACTGTTCGTATTGCCTGAAATGGATTCCGGTGCTGTGCTTCGCCCTTGTCGGGCCGCATCCGGCGTGGGCGGAAGTCACCCGTTTCGAGATCACCGAGCGGCGCGAGTTCGCCGACGGGGCGGCGTTTGGCGACGTGGGGCCTTACGAGCAGATTGAAGGAAAGGTCCACTATGCCATTGATCCGTCACTAGAACAGAACCAACCCATCGTCGATTTGTCGCACGCCCCGCGCGATGAAAAGGGCTTGGTTCACTTTAGCTCGGACTTGTTCATTCTCGCACCCAAGGATCTGGCCAAGGGCAACGGAGCGGTACTCTACGATGTAAACAATCGCGGCAACAAATTGGCGATTCGATTTTTCAACGACAGCTCGGGCGGTAACAATCCAAAGTCGCCCGGCAACGGATTTCTCATGCGGCACGGCTACACGGTTGTGTGGAGCGGTTGGGATGGTGAGTTGTTGCCAGGGAACGGTCGGTTGCGGTTGACAGCGCCGACCGCCCGGTTTGAAAAGAAACCCATCACCGGACGCGTGCGTTATGAACTGCTGCCCAAGAACGATGACATGACACGGATGAATGTCAATCGGGACGGACACGGAGCCTATCGGCCGACGGCTAAAGGACTTGCCTCGGCAACTTTGACCTGGCGTTTGCGGGCCACCGACCGCCGGATTCCCATTCCCCGCTCGCAGTTTCGTTTGCATGTTGCGGACGAGAGTTCGTCGCCGGCGGGACAATTGCCGATGGTCGAACTGGAATTGCCCGCCGGTTTCCGCGCCAGCTATCTCTACGAATTGATTTACGAAGCGCAAGATCCATTGGTGCATGGCGTTTGTTTTGCATCCGTGCGTGACTTGATGGCGGCTTTCAAAAGCGGTGCCGGGAGGCACAACCCGCTGCGGATCAAGGACCAGCCGGCAATTCAATACGCCTACGGATTTGGCGTTTCACAAAGCGGGCGTTTCTTGCGCGAGATGTTGTATGACGGTTTTAACGAAGACGAAAAAGGCAAGCAGGTTTTTGATGGCTTGATTCCGCATGTCGCCGGCGGCGGGCTAGGGTCGTTCAATCATCGCTTTGCTCAACCGACAACCTTTTTGACTCAGTTTGAAAATCACGATTTTCCCAGCGATCGCTTTCCGTTCAGCTACTCGGTTCAAACGGACCCGCTGAGTGGCAAGGAAGATGGAATTCTACGCAACTCGATCACGAAGGGCGTTGCCCCGAAGGTGCTTCATACTCAGTCGGCCGCCGAGTACTGGACTCGTAGCGGGTCGTTGCCACACACCGATCCCGTGGGCCGCAAGGATGCGAAGATCCCCGCGAATGTGCGCGTGTTTGCTTTCGGGGGAACTCAGCATGGTCCGTCGAACTATCCGCCGACTCGTGGCAGCGGCCAAAACTTCAGCAATCACGCGGACTATCGGCCGTTTCTGCGATCGCTGTTGGTGGCGCTAGATCGTTGGTGCCGCGGCGGTGATCCGGTGCCGCCCAGCGTCTATCCCAAGATCGCCGACGGGACCTTGGTTCCGTTTCAACAAAATTCGACCGGCTTTCCCGCGCTCCCCTCGGTTCGGTATCCCGAAGTGATTCTGCGGCCTGGCCACCTGGACCTTGGCCGGCGCTGGGACACCGAACGAATCATCGACGTTCATCCGCCAAATATCCTCGGCCACTACCAGACTCTGGTGCCCAAGTGTTCGCCGGACGGCAACGACTTGGGATGTTTACTGCCTCCCGAAGTGGCCGTTCCGTTGGCAACCTTTACCGGCTGGAACTTGCGAAGTCGCGAGGCGGGCGCGGAAAACGAGCTCGTCGGTCTCAAGGGTTCCTTTATTCCGTTTGCCAAAACCAAATCAGATAGAATGGAAGTTGGCGATCCGCGACTTTCTCTCGAAGAGCGGTTTGCAACCTTGGACGAATATCAAAAACAACTAAGGGCCTATTGCAAACGCCTCAACAAGCAGAGGCTTTTGCTGGACGAAGATGTCCCACGAATTATCAAGCGGCAGGTCGAACGTGCGACGCCGTTGTTTGCCGAGATCGATTCGGCCGGCGAACGATAGCTCGGCAATTGCATCCAAAGAGAAGGAGATCCTTCAATGAATTCTGTTGATCGTCGCGCGTTTCTTAAACGAACGTCCTACGCCATCGGTTCGGGCGCTGCCGCGACCGCGCTGGGCAACTTGCTGGTGCATGCCGAGGAGCTTACGACCCCGGCGAAGGCAGCCAGCACGTCGCTCGTCCCCGTTGCCGACGACGCGAGTGGATTCGAGTTGCTGGCGTTGCCAAAAGGGTTTCGTTTCCGGTCTTATGGTTGGACCGGTGACGCACTGACCGGAGACACGCCGACGCCGGGCCTGCACGATGGCATGTCCGTGATTCGCGCTGACGAAAAGTCGTTGACGTTGTGCAGAAATCACGAAGTGGAAAGCGACAAAGGCACGTTCGCCAAGGGTCCGGTCTACGATCGCAAGGCGGGTGCCGGTTGCACGAGCCTCACGTTCGACCTAGTGAAGGGTGAGTTCTTGGAAAGTCACGCCAGCTTGACCGGCACGTTGAGGAACTGCGCCGGCGGCCTGACTCCATGGGGAAGTTGGCTGACGTGTGAAGAAACCGTCCTAGGTCCGGGCGACGAAGTTGACGGGCGGCGGGTCGAATACGAGCGCGAGCATGGGTTTATCTTCGAAGTGCCGGCCCATGGAAAAGCGACCGCCGAGCCGCTCACCGCGATGGGCCGCTTTGTTCACGAAGCGGTCGCCGTGGATCCGAAGACGAGCATTGTTTATGAAACGGAAGATCGCAAGACCGCCGGCCTCTATCGATTCGTGCCGAACACTCCGCGCAAGCTGGCCGATGGCGGTCGCTTGCAGATGATGAAGGTGGCCGGCCGTCAGGACATGCGACGTGGGATGCGAGTTGGTGATCAGTTCTCGACGTCGTGGGTTGATATCGAAGATCCGACGCGGCCGCATACACCGAACACGCAGGACACACTGGGCGTTTATTCGCAAGGCAGGCAGCAAGGGGCATCGACCTTTGCGCGGCTCGAAGGCTGCTGGTTCGATCAAGGAAAGATCTATGTCGTATCGACGAGCGGCGGCGACAAGGGACATGGCCAGGTTTTCCAATACGACCCGGCGGAAGAAACGATCCGGCTGATCTTTGAATCGCCCAGCAAGGAGGTGCTGGACAGTCCGGACAATATGTGCGTCAGTCGCAGCGGCGATATCGTGCTTTGCGAAGACGGCTCGCAGGTGCCCCAGCGAATTCATCGTCTCAGTCCAGCGGGCGAACTGACGCCGCTGGTTGCGAACAACGCGATTGTGAACGATCGCCGTCGCGGCATCCGCGGCGATTTCCGTGGTAAGGAGTGGGCCGGCGTGTGCATTTCACCGGATGACAAATGGCTGTTCGCCAACCTGCAAACTCCGGGCATCACCTTTGCGATTAGCCGCCGGGATGGTCGGCCGCTTTTTTCGTAGAATGGTCCGTTGTCGATCGCTCCGTGGTCATGATGTTTCGTTTTGTTCGCGGAGCGAACAACGACGTTCCGCGAGCCGTTGCTTCGTGACTGTGATGGCGACCTCCGAGACATCGATGCCGATCCACTTGCGGCCCAGTCGCTCGGCCACGGCCAGCGTCGTACCGCTACCGCAAAAGGGGTCCAGCAGCAGATCATCTTCATTGCTGCTGGCTTTGATGATGCGTTCCATCAAGGCTTCGGGTTTCTGCGTTGGATAACCGAGGCGTTCGCCGCTGGATGGCAGAATCGCTTGCAGCGGCCACCAGTCTTCGGGATGTTTGCCGGCGGGATTGGGGCGATAGCCTTCGTACACCTTGTTGGTGCGATACGATTTGTCGTAGCGGCTGGGATGGCTGTTGAGGACGTCGTCCGAATAAGGAATGCGAACGGCATCCGTATTGAAGGGATAGGACTCGGTCTTTGAGTAACGCAGAATGACATCGTGCTTGCGGGCGAAGTCCTTTTTGGGAACGCCGCCGCCGCGGTAACACCAGATGATTTCGTTGCGCATGTTCTCTGGTCCGAAGACCGAATCCATCAAGATCTTGACGTAGTGGCTGGCGGACGGATCGCAGTGCAAGTAAATCGTTCCGGTCTCATTCAAGACTCGATGCAGTTGCAGCAGGCGCGGTGCGAGCATCGACAGGTAGGCCAGCAAATCCGTGGCCCCTAGAAATGTATGGAACGCCCGCAGGGTATCGCCTAATTTCGTCTGGCTGTCGACCGTTTGTTGATAGGCGGCTTGGGCCGAGTTGTTCCACTGCCAAGTGTCTTCGAAGGCGGGGACCTTCTCGCGCACACGATCCTCGTCGTTATGGCGGAACAACGCGTGATAGTTGCGATCGCTCTTGAAGGGCGGGTCGAGATAGACCAAATCGACGGAACTGTCGGGCAGGTGCCCGCGCAGGATGTTCAAGTTGTCGCCGCAATAGAGGGCGTTTGAGCTGACAGCAGAATCGCTGGACATATCCGTTTCAACGGTGGGGTGGCGTTCTTTCAACACTCATGATTGTGCCGAGAAGCTCCGGTTTTGGGTAGCCGGAGCGGGCCGAGTTGTCTGTCGCCCCGTATCTGAATTGACAGCAGCCCTCAAAAGCCGGATCATTGTGCAGACAATTCGCACCCGCGACGCCTCGGTCCAATGCGGGCTAACGATTGGACCCAACGTTGGCCGCTGGAACGGGGCACACAAGCAATAAATTCACCGACCCAATTCATCCCGCTGTGAAAGGTACACGGACATGCATCCCTCCGCACGGAATCTTGCCCTTTTCATCCTGATTTTTTCACCTCTAGTGAGTCAAACGATGGCGAAGCCCCCGAAGCGAGTTGTGGAGATTGAGGGAATCACGCAATACCAGTTGGATAACGGTTTGCAGATTCTGCTCTTCCCCGACGATTCCAAGCCTTCGGTCACCGTGAATTTGACGATTTTTGTCGGTTCGCGGCACGAGGGGTACGGCGAAGCGGGGATGGCTCACTTGTTGGAGCACATGTTGTTCAAAGGCACGCCTTTGCACCCCAACATTGACAATCTGTTCCAGGAACGAGGCGCGCAATTTAACGGCACGACCTGGACCGACCGCACGAACTACTACGAAACCATGCCGGCCAGCGACGATAATCTCGAATTCGGTATCAAGCTGGAAGCCGACCGCATGACCAACAGCTATATCAAGGGCGAAGACTTGAACTCGGAAATGACCGTTGTCCGCAACGAGTTTGAGCGCGGTGAAAACTCGCCCAGTCGCGTGCTTTCTCAACGCATCAGTTCAGCCGCCTACGACTGGCACAATTACGGGAAATCGACAATCGGCAACCGCAGCGATATCGAGCGTGTGCCGCTGCCAAAATTGAGAACCTTCTACAAGCGGCACTACCAACCGGACAACGCCATGCTGATCGTGGCTGGGAAGTTCGACCGAGACAACGCGCTGAAGTACATAGACAAGTACTTCGGCGTGCTGCAGCGACCCATGCGCGAATTGGACAAAACCTATACGGAAGAGCCCGCGCAGGACGGCGAACGGACCGTGGTCTTGCGGCGCGTCGGCGAAGCTCCCATTGTGGCGGTGGCCTATCATATCCCGGCCAGCCCGCATGAAGACTTCGCTCCCGTGCAGGTACTCAGCCATATTCTGGCGATGGAACCGTCCGGGCGGATGTACAAGTCGTTGGTCGAGACCAAAAAGGCGGCTCTAGTTTCCGGCGGCAGCTACGCCTTTCACGACCCAGGACTGATGGTGATGGAAGCGGAACTCGGCAAGAATGGAAACTTGGAAGACGTCCGCAAAACGCTGCTGTCGGAAATCGAAAAAATCGGCGCGGAAGGCGTCTCCGAGTTGGAGGTGGACCGGGCCAAGCAGCAAATTCTGAAACGTCGCGAACAAGAGGTCGCCAACTCGACAAGGCTGGCGGTTTCGCTTAGTAACTGGGCGGCGCAAGGCGATTGGCGGTTGTATTTTCTCTATCGAGATCGAGTCGAAAAGGTCAAGGCGGCTGATATTCAACGAGTCGCCGACAGGTATCTGAAACGCAATAACCGCACGGTCGGATTGTTCATTCCCACGGAAGAGGCCGAACGGGTCGCCATTCCAGCGACTCCGAATGTGGAAGAGTTGGTCGCCAACTATAAGGGTCGCGATAGTATCGCGAAGGGCGAGCAGTTCGATCCATCGCCGGAGAACATCGAATCTCGCACCAAGCGTGGCACGATTGGCGAGGGCATTCAATATGCTTTACTGCCGAAGAAGACTCGGGGCGAAGTGGTTCAATTGCAACTGACGTTGCGCTACGGCGACAAGAATAACCTGAAGGGACTGGAAACTGCCTGCGGGTTGATGCCCACCATGATGACGCGCGGCACGAAGAATCTGTCACGTCAGGCGATACAAGATGAACTGGATAGCCTCCGGGCGTCGCTAAGCGCCAGTGGATCGCTGGGTAGCGCCTCGTTCGCGATTCAGACGAAACGTGAAGATTTGGCCCAAGTCTTACCGCTGTTGACGCAGATTCTTCGCGAGCCGTCGTTTCCCAAGGACGAGTTTGACGTGCATCGCCGCGAGCGGCTAGTTCCGCTGGAAGCGGCGATCTCGGATCCACAACGGCTGGCGATCACCGAATTGCGCAGAAGGGTCTCTCCTTATCCGAAGGATTCGGTTCGGTATGTGCCGTCCGTCGAGGAAGGCATTCAGCGACTGCGCGATGTCGATTTGGATGAAGTGAAAAAACTGCACGCCGAGTACCTGGGGCCCCACGCGGGACAGTTGTCGATCGTTGGCGATTTTGATGTGGACGAGACGTTGCCGCTGCTGGAAGCCATGTTTAAAGGCTGGGACGCCAAGCACGGCCATGCCCACATTCCCATCGTGGCCTTTACCGAGGTTCCCGGCAGCCTGAAGTCGATTGAAACGCCCGATAAGGAAAATGCGGCCTACTTTGCTGGCTATGCGTTTAAGATGTCGGACTCGCATCCCGACTATCCAGCGCTGCTGATTGGCAACTATATCCTGGGTGGCGGATCGCTGGCTTCACGATTAGGCGAACGGATCCGCCAAAAGGAAGGATTGTCGTATGGCGTCTTTTCGGCGATCCACGGCGAGGCGCTCGACGATCGAGCCAGCCTGACGGTGATGGCGATTTCCAACCCGCAGAACATGCCCAAGGTCATTAAGTACATCGGCGAGGAGCTGGATCTGATTCTGGATAAGGGAATCACCGATCAGGAATTGTCGCGCGCCAAGCAAGGCTATTTGCAGAGTCAAATGCTGGGCCGGTCCAATGACGGCCAACTGGCATCGGTACTTAACGGCACTTCGCGAGCCAAGCGGTCGATGGACTATTATGGCGAAATGGAGAAGAAAATCGGGTCGCTGACCAGGGCCGAAATCAACGCGGCCATGAAGAAGCACCTTGATTTGTCGCGTCTGGTGATCGTCACCGCGGGCGATTTTGCGGCGGTCAAGAAAGAGGGCGAAAAATAGGCTCTGTACCCGAATCCGCTGCTGGCTGGTCCAGCAGCGGCATCGGACATATGGTTCGGCCAAAATTATTTTCTGGAAAATGGAATTTCCGGCGCGAACCTCGACTCATTACTAGCGTCTACACTGCATACCCTTGAAGGGACCTTCCGGACCATCCACGGCTCGCCCCCGTGATTTGGTTTGCCGAAAAGTAATTTCAGGGGTAGACTAAAGATCGAACTGATTGAGGCGAATAGTCCACTTTGTTGGACAACTTGCTCTCAGCCGGTCGACAACAAAATGGACGTTTTTTCTTTTAGTTCTCTCTAGCTGTGCGTAATAGCACAGGGGAGGAAATGCAATGCGCAATTCAAATACAACCACCGCAACGATTTACGTCAACGCGATCTCCGAAGATCGTAAGAACGTCATCGTCGGCGTGGATGCGCTACGCAATCATCTTCCCTTGCATATGCGCCTCTATGCTGAACCAGCCTTGGAGACCACGGCGGCTTATTTGCTAACCGGCAAAGCCGGGTTAGCGCCGCAGTTTCCGGGTGCCAGTCCGGCGCTCGAACACAGATGTTCGCGTGCCATGGGACTGCGGCAACGCTGGTGCTCGACACGACCAACCGTGTCACTTGCTTCACCGATAGGAAGCTGCAACTGACGACTTCGCGCCAAACGGCGTGACCTAATCAGAACTGCCTCTGAAGCAAGAAGAGCCCTGGCACCAGCGGTTTGCGGTGCTTTGCCGCCAACGCTGCTGTCGCTTGCACTCGCGTTTGTGTCTGGAAGGCAACCATCAGCTCAGGATTTTGGCTGGAGAACAATAATGGCTACTATCACTCAGAACATCGATACACAAGACAAGACTCAAGTGATCCAGTTGGTACGGGCCGCTCAGCGCGGTGACCGCCAGGCGTTCGGCGAGCTTTTCGACCGCTACGAGCGACACGTGTTCGCGGTCGCAATGCGCCGGCTTGGCGACTACACCGAGGCTCAGGAGCTGGTGCAGGATGTATTCGTTCAGGCGATGCAGAAGCTGGATCAGCTTCGGCAGCTCGAGTGCTTCGGCGGATGGCTGCGTTCGATCACGCATCGAATGGCCATCAACCGAATGGTTCGTCGTGGACCGGATCTGCCGACCGAGCCGGAGACGCTGGCCGCAACCTGCGTGGACAGCAGCACGCCTCTAGACAACGTGCTAGAAGGCGAGCGAGAAACCCAGTTGCATGCCGGTCTGGGCCGACTGCGACCGCTTGACCGGGATACCCTGGTGGCGTTTTACGTGGAGGGTCACTCGCTGCGCGAAATGAGCGACGAGTTTGACGCTCCGGTCGGAACGATCAAGCGGCGTCTGCACGTCGCGCGGAAGCGGCTTGCCAAGGAAGTCGACGAACTGGTCGCCGTCTAAGGCAAGGGTCTTTAACTAGTCAAGTTACTTTCGTGATCACCCGCTCTCTCCAAGTTGCAAAACGAGGAGGGAGCGGGGATTTTTTTGCGCCTAATCTGCTTCCCCTTGGCCAAGGACGAGCTAAAGAGTGTCGGCCCGCGGCTTCGGATTGCTACGCCGTTGTCTGTACGCTTCATAGAACAACACTGCGGCGGTGGCCGAGACATTGAGACTATCCGCCGCGCCATGCATGGAAAGCCGGATCTTTTGGCTCGGAACCCCACGCCAAAATTCGGATAGCCCATGGGCTTCGCTGCCCAACACCACGGCCGACGGCTGTCGAAAATCCGCATCGAAGTAGTCGACCTGCCCCTCGGCATCCGCCGTCATGACCGTCAATGAATTTTCGACCAACCAATCCGCGACCTCGGCCGCGGGCGCGCAACAGACGGGCATCGTAAAGACCGTGCCCAGGCTGGCGCGAATCGTATTGGGGTTAAACAGGTCGGTGAGCGGGTCGCTGATCACCACGGCATCCACTCCCGCGCCGTCGGCGGATCTCAATGCGGCTCCGACGTTGCCCGGCTTTTCAAGCGAATCGAGTACCGCGACGAAAGGAAATTCGGGAAGTTGAATGGCAGCCAAATTTCTCCTGGGCGTCTCCGCGATCGCTATGACTCCCTCAAGCCGTCGCCCAAAGCTAATCTTCTCAAAGACCTGGCTGGTCACCTCCACGATTTCAGAGCCCACCGACCGAGCACGCTCAATTAGATCCCGAACTTCCGTCGATTCGATTTGGGCTTCATTCACAAACAGCTCAACAGGGCCGATGCCAGAGCCGAGCGCACAAGCAATCTCACGGATCCCTTCAATGATGATCCGCCCTTGTTTCTGCCGCCCGCGGCGGTCGCGCAACTTGACCGCCCCTTTGATGCGAGCATTTTGCAGGCTTCTGATGGGCTCACTCATATCGCGACAGGCGGCAAAACGGTCGGCAGTTTCATTGCGGCGCGTGCAGTCTATTCCAACGAGCGGCCTGTCCATAGGCGTCAAGATGGCGCTTTGGGTGATGTGGCGGGGCTCGGAAAATACGCCACGGAAGGAAATTCAGGCAGGGAATCCCTGCGGCTAACCACGGAATCCGGCCAAAACAGAGAGAAATAACCATATGCAAATTATGCGGGGAATTTACCAAACAGGAAAAATAGGTAATATTTGCACCCTAATGACAGTATAGCGGGAATCTTTTAAGGAGAGCTTTCGGATGAATCCGACAAAGTTTGAGTGGATGGGCGTTTCGGTCACGGTGATGATCTTCTTCGGATTGGGAGTATCGGCTAGTCGGGCCCAAGAAGTTCCCGAGGCCCCGAAGTTGTTGGCCACCGTGAGCGACGGCGAAGGGCAAAGGGTACTGTTCCTATATTCAAATGTTGAATTGAATGCCGTCCATGTTTGGCAAGCGGGCCAATGGGTCGAAGCCAAACAGGAGGACTACCCTCACGAAGGCAAAGAGTATTTTCTGTATCGTGTATCTCGCCGACTTCAGCCGTCGAATGGCTCGACGCTGTTGGTGAACAGTTGGTCCCTGGACGGCCAGCGGACCTATCGGCACGAACTCACTTTCGCCGCCGTGAAGGACGGATTTCAGATCGTGGCGAAGTTGGATAGCGAGCGAGATAGGGCTCAGTACTTCGCGGACAGACGCGACTACGAAAAGTCGATCGACCCATACGGTTTCATGCCGCTGCTGAACACGTATCGTGCGTCCCACGGGCTCGCCTCGGTTTCTTTTGACAATGGCTTGTCCGACGATGCTCGGATCAATAACTCGATGGGATCGCCTCATGCTTACATGGGACGCGCCCGCGTTCAGAATTGGGCTGAAGGATTTCAATCGGCGAACGGAGTCCTGCGTGGTTGGATTGCTTCGCCCGGTCACAATCGCAACCTGCTTGATCCCAGCATTCGACGAATCGGCATCTTCCGTAGCGGACGGGAATGGACGTTCAACGGCAGGTGACGGAAGCATACTTCCTACTCACCCACCAACGCGACGACCAACGAGCGGGCACCGTGCGCGCCGATAACCAGCGACTGTTCGATGTCGGCGGTTTTTGAAGGTCCCGAAACGAAAGCCCCAAACAGGCGATCGCCGAATTCGAGTCGTTGGTATGCTTGGTGCATGTTCGAGACAATCTCCGACGCGGGGACGACAAACATCAAATGTTGGGAGATAAATTTCAACACCCGATGTTTTACGTCGCGGTCGGTAATCCACACCGCGCCGTTTTCCGCCACCGCGAACTCGGCGCTCATGATGGCGAAGTCGACATCGGCCAAATCGTGTGGATCGTCGATCGAATCCAACACGACGGTCGAACGGCCGACCCCGTCGACGAGGCTACAAACGGACTTGGCTTCGGTGTATTCGGGAATTGAACTGAGCAGTTCATTTAATTCGGCGACATCCCGCACATTGACAGCGCGACCTCCGACCGCCGCCAGCATTTCGGCAAACTGTTGGGCCGGCTGCCCGTACTCGATCCAGTCGTGATCCAGGTCAGGGCGCGGAACCGCTGGGAACTCGTGCCGGCGAATCGCTGTCAAAATGTCGTCTCTACTGCTCGTCACGGCTGCTCTTTTCGCGGCGTTTATACCAGTCTCGAAAACTTTGTTTGGGCGCGGGGGGAAGTTCGCGCTGTTTTCCCCACGGATTCATTCGGTTGTAGACCGACCAGCGGGGCAGGATTCGTAACATGAAGCGGCCTACTTTTCCGGCAACATTAAAAAGCCACGTTCTTCCCAGCACGGCTTTGGCGAAGCGCATCTGTAACCGCTTGGTCCAGGGCAAGGCACCTTGAACGCGAATTTCTCGACGCCAGGTAAGCAATTGATGATGAATGTCGATCTTGACCGGACAGACATCGGTGCAAGATCCGCACAAGCTGCAAGCAAACGGCAGACTGTGGTTGGCGTGCGCGTCGCGGGCGGGAGCTAGTATCGAACCGATAGGCCCGGGCACCGTGTTGCTGTAACTATATCCGCCGCTACGGCGATACACGGGGCAAGTGTTCATACACGCGCCACAGCGAATGCAACTGAGCGAACGGCGAAAGTCGTCGCTGCCCAATATGTCCGTACGGCCATTGTCGACCAATACAATGTGCAACTCGCCGTCGGCACGTGGACCGTGAAAATGAGACGAATAGGTAGTAATCGGCTGCCCCGTCGCGCTACGGGCCAACAGTCGTAGGAAGACGGACAGATCGCCCGCCCGCGGAATGAGCTTTTCGATTCCCATGCAAGCAATGTGAACCTTGGGCAGCGATGCGCCCAGGTCGGCGTTGCCTTCATTTGTGCAGACGACAATTCCGCCCGTCTCGGCGATGGCGAAGTTCACTCCGGTGATCCCGGCATCGGCTTTAAGGAACTCCTCGCGCAACCGACGCCGCGCCGCCTCGGTGAGATAGTCCGGATCGGCCGACCCTTTTTCCGTTCCCAGGTGCTGGTGAAAAAGCTCGCCCACTTCCTCTTTTCGAATGTGAATAGCCGGCAGCACGATATGGCTCGGCGGTTCGTCGCGCAGTTGCACGATCCATTCGCCCAGGTCGGTATCAACGACTTCGATTCCATGGCGATTCAAAAACGGGTTGAGGTGGCATTCCTCGGTGAGCATCGACTTGCTCTTGACGACGTTTTTCACGTTGTGCTTGCTGAGGATGCCATGCACGATTTCGTTGTGCTGGGCTGCATCCCGCGCCCAATGCACATGGGCCCCCAGCTTGGTCGCGTTTTCTTCAAATTGCTCCAAGTATTCGGCCAGTCGCGACACGGTGTGCATTTTGATTTGAGAAGCGACCTCGCGCAGCGTTTCCCATTCGGGCAACGTGTTGGCCGCTTTATCGCGTTTGGCCCGCACGAACCACAACGCCTGGTCGTGCCAATGGGCCCGCTCGCGATTCGCGACGAACTCGGCCGCTTTGACCGCGTGATCGGTTGCCGAACGGCTCATCGAGGCACCTCGTTGCCGGCCAGGATTTCCGCCACGTGCATCACGTGAATCGGCTTGCCTTCGCGGCGAATCAATCCGTCCAAGTGCATCAAGCAGGACATGTCCGCCGCGGTCAGCACCTCGGTGCCCGCCTGTTCATGATCGGCGATTCGATCCATCCCCATCATGCAGGAAACCGCCTCCTCGGCGACCGCGAACGTGCCGCCGAAACCGCAACATTCGTCGGGCCTTTCGAGCGTCGTGAATTCAATCTCTTCCAACATGTTCAAAAGTGCTTTCGGCTTGCTGAACTGCGGTTCGACTCGTTCGCTGCAGCTTCCCATCCGCAATTCGCGCAAGCCGTGGCAGCTTTGGTGCAACCCCACTCGGTGGGGAAAACTACCCCGCCAAGTTTCCACTTTGAGTACATCGGTGAGAAACTCGCAGAGTTCAAATGTCTTGGCCTTCAGCTCATCAAATCCGGGAGTTCCCTCCAGGTATTCATCGTAATGATGGCGGACCATCGCCACGCAACTGCCAGACGGGCAAACCACATACTGATAGTCTTGGAAGATGTCGAAAAATTTCAAGGCGAGCGGCCGAGCCAAATCGGTACACCCGGTATTCGCCATCGGTTGTCCACAACAGGTTTGCGCGCTGGGGAATTCCACGGCGATGCCTAGCCGCTCCAATACCTCCAGCGTTGCCACGCCAACGCGGGGATAAAACTGGTCGATATAACAGGGAATAAAGAGAGCGACTTTCACCACAATTCCTACAATTTTGAAATCAACTCCGCGACGAGCAACGATTATAAGCAGCGGTCGGCCGCGCGCGTAAGGCACCGTGGCGGAAACGGCCGATTCGCCCCTAGTGTTCCAAACTCGCCACACATTCCGCGTGTGGGGCCTCGGCCATCGGTCGTTAACCTGTATTTGGTTGAACTTGAGTAGATCAGTGACCAGTGAGGGAACTTTCGGTTAACATTTCGAGTCAGATTGTAGATTCGAGTCGGATTGTAGAATGGCTCACCAGGAAGAGAAAATGAAACGAACCTACACCACGATGCTCATGTTACTGTTTGCTACTTGCTGGGGCAGCCCATCGGCCCAGGCCGACTTTACGATGCGCCGTCTGGGGGATGGGGAATCCGGTCACGCTTCGTACTGGCCCAAGGGGTTAAGGGAAGCGCTGGCCGGTTGCCGGCGCGTGGCGGGCGACCAATGGGACGCGCCAAGTTTCGGTAGTGGAATGGCGGGCGTGACGCTCTGTTTCAAAGGCCGACAAGATGAACTCAACGAATTCTTTCAGCGCTATGCGAAAGTGGAACATAAAAAGCTGACGGTGCTGCTCCACCCTGGTCGCGGAATCTATGAAGCGCGCGGACCGTTGGCTCGCGACGGTGAAGGGCCCATTCCCTTTGATTGGAATGTGGGTGTTTATGCCGATGGGTTGATCGGCGGTTCGCAAACGGCCAAAGTCAGCGTCAGCTATTTCCTGGGGAATCGCGGCCATTTAATGGGTGTGGAAATCCCGCCCAGTATTGCGGTGCGCCGAGGCTATGACGAGAAATTCCTGAAGGCTCACTCCGATGATCCCTCCGTGCGCGCCATCGAATCATTTATTCGTTTGCGCAAGGCGGCCGCAGCAAAGAAAAAGGGCTGACCCCGCCGCGCGAACGGCCATGTGATAGGCGGGCGGGACGCGCCACGCCGGTCATTCGTTGCCGGGTCCACTCCAAGAAAGACTTGGCGGGCCGATCCAACAGCCTCCGCACGTCATGTCCGCTCATTGCTTGCCGAGTAAATCTCTTGGATGTCTGGTCGCATGAGCGGACTTGCCTGCTCATTTTCAAGAAAAAACTTGGCGAACGTGTCACACTTTGCATCTCGAATCCGTCTAGATCATTGCGGCGACGACGCGTCGCCTAGCCAACTAGATCAAGACGGGAGCATCACATGCGCCAACACAAGAAAGCCATCGTTGTGGGCGGTGGATTATCAGGACTTATTTGTGCCTTGCAGCTAGCGGAAGCCAACGTGGCGGTGGAGATTGTTGAGAAGAGCGACCAGTTCGGGGGCAGGGCCCGGTCAAACGGCAAATCGGAATTTGTCATTAACCAGGGGCCCCGCGCACTCTACGTCGAGGGACATGCGCATCGCATTTTGCAACAACTGGGAGTTGCCACGCGGGGCGGGACTCCACGGGGGAATCAGTGCATGCTGCGAGGTGGGCGGCTCTTCAGGCTACCCTCAAGTCCCACTTCACTAATGACGACAGGCGGCCTCTCCATCAAAGCGAAATGGGAGTTGGCTGGCTTCATGGCCCGCCTCAAGCGACTCGATCCGAAACCCTGGAATTCAGTTTCCGTCGACGATTGGTTGGCGACCCGTTTTAGAACGCCCGATGCGCGCGGCATGATGAAAATGATTCTGCGATTGGTAACCTATAACAACTCGCCAGCTACGACCAGCGCGGGCGCGGCCTTGTCACAATTGCAGTTGGGCGGGGCGGGCGTACTCTATTTGGACAACGGCTGGCAATCGATCATCGACCAGTTATGCGCGCGGGCTGATCAATTGGGAGTGCAACGCCGGGCAGGCGGGCGGGTTTCGGCAGTGGAAACGCGGAACGATTCCGTAAGCGGAGTCCTGTTCAGCGATGGAACGCGAATGGAGGCGGACGTCGTCGTGCTGGCCACCACACTCGATCAGGCTCGGACACTCTTACCCTCATCAAGCGTGGCAGCAGCACCCGCGATAAACCGGCCAACAACCCCAGTCCGAGCGGCCTGTCTGGATGTGGCTTTATCCAAACTGCCTCGGCCCAAGCGTTGGTTCGTGCTGGGGTACGACGAACCGCTGTACTGCTCGGTGCATTCGCGGTTCGCGCGGCTGGGCCCGCCAGGTTCCGCGCTGATTCATGCCGCCGTCTATCTGGGGCCCGGCGAATCGCCCGAACAAGTTCGCCCTCGGCTGGAAGCATTGCTCGACCAGGTACAACCAACTTGGCGGAAATTTGTTGTACACTCACGGTACCTCGGCAACATGGAAGTTGCTTCGGCCGTCGACGAAGCGGCCGTGGGTGGAACGAATGGACGTCCGTCGCCAGAAATTGGAAGCCCCAGTGGTTTGTACGTGTGTGGCGACTGGGTCGGTCCCGAAGGGATGCTTGCCGACGCAGCGGCCGCTTCGGCGCGGCAGGCGGCGCGACTTGCCGCCAGCTATTTGCAACAACAACAACAACACCAAGAGCCACTCCATGCAACCGCTTGATTCCGAGTTCGCGGCGGCTCGGCCCGATCTACTGGCCCTCGCCTATCGCATGCTGGGCACCGTCGCTGACAGCGAAGACATCGTCCAAGACGCGTACCTGCGATGGCGGCAAGCAAGTCATGGCGACGTTCGCTCGACGACCGCCTACCTGAAGACCATCGTTACCCGACTGTGTATTGATCGGCTGCGAGCCATGAAGTCAGCAAGAGAAGAGTATGTTGGGCCGTGGCTGCCGGAGCCACTTGAAACCGACACCGCTCCGTCCGCCGAGGACCACGTGGAACTGGCCGAATCCGTGTCGATGGCATTTCTGCGGCTGCTAGAGAATCTAACGCCCGTGCAAAGGGCGGTCTTTTTGCTACATGATGTCTTTCAACAAAGTTTCGCCGAAATAAGCGAAATTGTTGATAGCAGCCCAGCGAACTGCCGTCAGATTGCCAGTCGCGCCCGGCAATTTCTGGCCGAACGAAAGCCGCGATTCGAAACCAGTCGAGAGGAACATGAAAAGCTGGCCAGCCAATTCATGGCGACCTGCCAGTCTGGCAACTTGGATGATTTTCTCGGTGTGCTAGCAGCGGATGTTGAACTCTGTTCCGATGGCGGTGGCAAAGTCATCGCGGCTCGACGCCCGATTGTGGGAGCTGACGACGTCGCGCGTTTTCTGCACGGTATTACGAAGAATTCCGGACCCGAATATTCAGTCCAGTGCGCGTGGTTCAATCGGCAGCCCGCGCTGGTCGTGAAGCATCTTGAAGAGATTGATTCCGTGTTTTCACTGAGTATTTCCGGCGGAAAGATTGCCGGCATCTACGTGGTGCGGAATCCCGACAAATTGCGGCGAGTCACTCTTTGACCGAGCCAGGAATACCGGCACGGAAAAAAAGTTTCGTTGGAATTTTGTGCGCGGTGGGCGCATCTAGCATATAGACGGTTGGAACCATGTTCCTAGGTCTAACCGCCGTACATTCATTCGTCCCAAGCCACATGCTTACCTGGAGAATCACCATGCGCTACTTGTGCCTCCTCTCGTTGTTCACTGGATTCGCAATTCTTGCAGCCGGATGTGGAATCAAGACTTCTCAGGATGCCAGTGAGATGACGACCGGCACGAGTATGGACATCACAGGGGGGGCTCACCTGGAGCCAATGACGGGAATTCCTCTCGAAGAAGGAGTGGGCCCCGGCGAGAGCGGCGATAAGTTCGACCACATCGTGGAAAACGACTTTGAACGAACTGCCAATTCGCCGCTGTCAACGCTTTCCATAGATGTCGATACCGCCTCGTATTCCAAAGTTCGCCAGTTTCTGAATCGCCATCGATTGCCGCCCGCCGACGCCGTCAGAATTGAAGAGCTGATCAATTACTTCAACTACGACTATTCAGAACCCGCCGATGAACATCCCTTTGCAGCGAACGTCGAGGTCGCCGAATGCCCCTGGACACCCGGCCATCGTCTGGTGCGCGTCGGCATCAAGGGAAAAGAGATGAAGCAATCCGAGCGGCCGGTCAGCAACCTTGTCTTTCTGGTCGATTGCTCGGGCTCGATGAAAGCCGAAAACAAGCTGCCGTTGGTGAAAAAGGGGCTGCGCATGCTGGTCGAGCAACTGGAAGAAACCGATAGCGTGGCGATTGCCACCTATGCCAGTTCGGCGAACGTCGTTCTGCGATCGACCCCAGGAAACGAACAGCAGAAGATCCTTGCCGCGATCGACTCGCTGCAGTCCGGCGGATCGACGGCAGGCGGCGCGGGGCTGGAAGTGGCCTATTCGGTCGCACTGCAAAACTACATCAAGGGCGGCACGAACCGAGTTATCCTGTGCACCGACGGTGATTTCAATGTCGGGACGACAAGCCCCGGAGAATTGGTCCGGCAGGTCGAACAGTACGCCAAGCAAGGTGTCCAGATGTCGGTGTTGGGCTTTGGGATGGGGAACCACAATGACGCGATGCTGGAAGAGGTTTCCAACAAAGCCGACGGAAACTATGCCTTCGTCGATACCAAGTTGGAAGCCCGCAAAGTGTTGGTCGAGCAGATGAGTGGTACGTTGGTGACCATCGCCAAGGACGTCAAGATTCAAGTCGAATTCAATCCCGCCAAGGTAGCCGGGTATCGGTTGATCGGTTACGAAAATCGCCGGCTGGCGACCGAGGATTTTCAAGATGATAAAAAGGACGCGGGTGAAATCGGGGCCGGGCACTGCGTCACGGCGCTATATGAAGTCGTGCCGGTGGGTGTTGACTCCAGCGTCAAGTTGCCGGAAGCCATTGATCTAAAGTATCAAAACAAGGAAGAGTCATCCAAAGCCGAGGCCAGCGACGAACTGTTGACGGTGCATCTGCGTTACAAGCTGCCCGACGCCGAAACGAGTACGCCGATGAGCCTGGCGGTACTGGACGGTGGCCAGCAATTCGGCGAGGCCACGCCCGATTTTCAATTCGCCGCCGCCATTGCTTCCTTCGGCATGTTGCTTCGTGGTTCGCAATACAAGGGCGATTCGACGTACGACGGAGTCCTGGAGATCGCCGCCGCCGCCAAGGGCAACGATCCCTTTGGCTACCGCGGTGAATTTCTGGCGCTTGTCAAAACGGCGCGCGCCCTGCCCAATTAGTGCGGCACGGTCGGCAGTTGTTGGCCGCCGACACTAGGAGAGCTGCAAGACTTCTCGATAGCAGCCGGCGACCAAGGACGCCATGGCACGGTCCGAGAATTGCTCGGCGTGCCGTCGCGTCGCCTGCATGCGCAGTTGCGACCAATTCAGTCGACCGTCGATCACTTTCTCGATCGCCCGCTGGAGATCATCGGGATCATTGGGGGCCGCGATGACGCCGTCGGTTTCGTCACGAATCGCTTCCGGAACGCCCTCGATATCCGTCGCCACGACCGGCACGCCCGCCGCCATCGCTTCCAAGACAACCATCGGCAGGCCTTCGCCGAACAGACTTGGCAAGACAAAGAGATCCATCTTCGTCAGTTCGTGGCCGACGTCGCGCGTGAATCCGATCCAGTCGACAGAGTCTTCTAGGTCAAGTTGGCGGACGCGTTGTTTGAGATCGTCTTCGTACTCTTTGGTTTCAAACGGACCGACGGCGCGAATTCGTGCGTCGTGTCCCGCCCCGCGAAGCCGCGCTAGGGCTTCGATCAACACTTCGGTTCCCTTGCGTGGTCGAAAGAGCGCGACGGTTCCCAGGGTCCAGGTGCCGCTGGGCGGTTCGCTGGTTCGCTGCCGCTCGGCCATCGGCACTCCGTTGGGAACGACCGCGATCTTCTCGGGAGCATAACCCAGTTGTTTCATGTATCGTCCCAGGCTGGCGGAAACCGTGATCAAACGCGACGCTCGGCGGATGCTCCACTGTTCGGCTTTCGTATTCAGCCAGTTTTGAAATCGGCGTGTCGAGTCGCGAGCGGTTGGACTGTGGACATGGTAGACAAACGGGACGCCCGCCAGCCGCGCGGCTATACCGCCGATCATCGCCGAGCGGGGCGTGTGGGCGTGGACGAGTTGATAGTTTTCGTCACGCACGATCTTCGCCAAACGGCGCGCCGGCCGAAGATCGAATCGCCAGCGCATGGGCATTTCGAACAACGGTGCGTTCTGGGTCTGGCGCATTTCTCCAAATTTTCCAGGAACCAGGCACGCAAAGCCGACGGAAAACCCTTCTTCAGGCAAACATGCCGCCAGCAGATCTTGGACACGCTCCGCGCCTGAATAATGCTCGCCGTTGATCACGTGCATGACCCGTAGGAGTTTAGTCGGCGACTTGTCGGAAAGTGGCCCAACCATTGTCGGGACGGCGACACTGGAGACGGCATCGGTAAGAAGTTCACTCATGGTTGTTTCATATCGCGGAGGCAGAAATACGGAACGACATGAAACTCTACGTTGAGGGGAAATCCGCCTAGCCCTCACGCACGCATCTTCCACCATCGAATGTTGTGGAAGGTGCGAGTTTTGCGGATTCTGATGAATCGTCGGGCGTGTGCCTAGAAAAGAACTTGTGCAACCTTGGACAGGAAGGCCCAAAGTCCGGCGATCAGCAGTCCGGCCGCCGAGATCCACAGAAACACATCCCATGCCCGTCCCGGCGCGATGCGTCCATCACACCTACGATAACGGAAGTATAACGCCGCCGCCGCGACCATCGGTAACATGATCGCTTGCAGCAGTCCGCTTAACAGCACCAGTGATTGGGGCTCAAACCCCGTCAGGTAAAAGGAAAGGCAGGCGGCGGGCAATAGTCCGCTGAGTATGCGCGTGCGAGTTTGATGCGCGCGATCGTCCTTACGGGCAAATCCCAGGACCGCCAGCACATCCGAGAAAACTCGCGCCAAGCTCGCGTTGGCGACGAAAAATGTCGAGTACAAGACGGCAAAGGCACCCAGCAAAAACAACGTTTGGGCAACGGTGCCGAACACCGGTTCGTACATCACGGCCAAATACCGGATCATTTCCGCGCCCTTCGGGTCCAAGCCGGTGGGATGCAGGATCGCCGCGCCCAGCAAGTAGAAGGCGATCGTCGCGAAGGTATAGACGACCATGGAACACCAAGCATCCCACCGCATGACGCGCATCCACCCCCGAGCGCGTTCGGCCCATTCTGGTGAATCGTCGTGCGGGCCAGTGAACCGCGCGTAACCTTTTTCCAAACACCAATAGGGATAGGCGATCAGTTCGCTTGAGCCAACTCCGATGATTCCAAACGTGGCCAAGGCGGTCGTGATGGCGGCCATGTTGTCGCCGCCGGTGGTAGGCGGCAGCCGAAACCGCATTCCGTTAACGATGTCGGCCATTTCGACACTCCATGTCGGGTTGGACTGCAACATGAATAGATTGACGATCGTGATCAGGGTGAAGGAACCGACCATCGCCGTGGCGAACGATTGGATCAGGCCGTAGCGCCCGATGACCAACAGCACCATGGTGAGCGCGGTGACAATGCTGGCCCATATCTTGTCGTCGATCGGCGCGCTCGGCTTTTCGATGGCACGCACCTTGAAATAGGCTTGCAAATAGGCTTCCGTATTCTCGCTTTGTCCGATCGCCAGCGCCGCATTCCACAGATCGCCACGGCGCCGCGTCAGATCGCTCAAGTTTTGTTTCGCTTTTTGATCGTTGGGCTTCTTGCTGGTCCGCTCTTTGGCGGCGGCGATTCGCGTATCGACGTTGGCGATCGACTGGGCGGCGACCAGCAGCCGTTGAGTTATCTTGGCGTCATTGGCTTCGCTCAGCATCCCGTCCCTTAGCTGCTTGAGGTTGGCGAGTTGCTGCTGGATTTGCTGACGGGCCGCGACCGATTCCGCAGCGATGTCTTTTCCCAATCGGGCTTCTTCTGTCTCCTTGAGCAACATCAAATACGCCGTGGCATCGCGAGCCAGCGATAGATTTTTCGCGAATAGCGGCTTCGACTCGGCCGAGGCATCCACCGAGTCGAGGTCTTTCAATTGCGATTGCAGAACAATGCGCTGCGTCTCGGCTTCGGCATATTGGTTGTATTGTTGTCCGTATTCGCTGAACGGCGCGCTGATCGCCAATGCCTGTCCGACGCCGCCCACGATTCCGCCCAACTGCGCCATGCTGGCGGTGAACATGACCAGCCAGAACCAAGTCAGCCAATTGCCATGGCCGGGAATCCGAGGGCCGGGCACTTCCGCCATGGCGTCCATGGTCTTTTTGCCACTAGTGATGGCATAACGGCCCAATTCAACTTGGACGAAAACCTTGATTACGCAGCCAATGAGGATCAGCCAAAGCAGCCAAAAACCCGCCTTGGCACCCGTCGCGGTGGTCGCGATCAGTTCACCAGATCCGACAATCGAGCCGGCAATAATCAGTCCCGGCCCCAGTCGCGACATGATTCCCAAAATCGAAGATGGGGGACTCTCAATAAGACTAACGTCGTCATTCTTGGAGGGCGCGGGTTTGCTTTGACTCATGATGGCTCGAAAAGAGGAGAGGAGCCGGCGGGGCGAGTGCCGATTCAAGGAGCAAGTGTGAATTACCAAGTGATCACGGTAGCTTACCCGCCAGCCGTTGAAAAGCAGTGCGGCGGGGCCGGGCAGGTTGCAAACCTGCGTTACACCCGTTGCCCGTTCTCGCTACGAAGCCGATTTGTGCTTGACCATCGTCAATTCGTTTCCCTTGGAGTTATAGGAAACGTGATCCATGAAGGCATTGATCAATAGCAGGCCGCGGCCGCTGACTTTCTCTAAGTTGGCCGGATCGGTGGGATCGGGAATCGCGGACGGATCGAAACCGGGTCCTTCGTCGCGAATGACGAAAACAGCTTCCTCGCGCGACGCACGGACCAGCACGCGAACCTTGCGGTCACTGAAGGGCGTCTGCTTCTTGCGCTGTTTGATCAATTCCTGATAGGGGGCCGCGTCGTCGATGGCGCGCAGTTCCGACGAAACCTCCAAATTGCCGTGGATAATCGCATTGACCAGCGCCTCGTCCAGTGCTGTCGCCACCTGCACGAGTTCGTTATCGTCGCACAGGGCCAGGCAGCGCAGGTCTTCCTGCAGGCGGCCAATCAAATGCGGGACCATCGAATCGTCGTTTTCCAGCACGTATTCAATGTCGGAAAAGGCAATCAACGTCCCCAGCTTGCGATTGGCCCGATTGGCGTCCATCAGTTTGAGAATTCGCTCGAGCGTGGGGACGAGCGCCGTCTGAATGTCGGTCTTTCGCACATAACTGGCCGCACCTAGCTTAAGCGCGCTAGAAGCAATTTCTTCGCTGCCGCGAGCGGTCATCAAGACGATCGGAATGCGCTCGAACTCGTTGCGCAACGCGCCGATTAGTTCCAGCCCGTCCATTTCCGGCATGCCCAAGTCGGTAACCACCACATCCGGCTGGCTGCGCCGCACCATTTCCAATGCTTGGCGGCCGTTGCTGGCCACGTCGACGGAAAAGCCATACTGCTGCAAGTACATGCGCGTATGCGTGGCCTGGGTCAGGCTGTCTTCCGCGAGCAAGATTTGTCCCGTTACGCTCATACAAAGGGGCTCGGACTAGGACGAAAAAGACGCGATCGCTTCAGGTTCGGTCTCAAGGATTTCAAACATCGTGCCGTCGAGATTCAACAGGCGGAACGAAAGGTGAACGTTGGAATTCATTCCGAACAACTTGATTTCACCTCCGTCGCCCTTCACTTCTTTTCGCAGCCGAATGAATGCACCAATGGCGTCGGAGCTGACCAACTTCACGGCGGAAAAATTCACCAAGACCTTCCTGGAATCGCTGTTGCTGGCGACTTCCACAAGCGGATCGCTGAGATCCTCCTGAATGCCCACGCCGGAAAGCGACTGGACCAGCAGGTCGATGATCAACAAGCCGTCTTGATCACGAGTTTGAAAATAGTCTGAATTCGGCATCTTCTAAATACCTTCCTGTCCATCAAGCGAATCGTGGTGGTTTCCGCTTCTTCATTCCTCGGACGGGGCCTGCAAATAACTTTCGAGGAACTGGCAAAGAAGCGCGCCGCGACTGGCAAGTGCTTCAAACACCTGGGTCGCGTTTTCCAATTGTTCGTTAATTCCCATGGTTTCCAATTCGAGCGCGAGCTCGCGCGCGTCCTCGGCGGGCAGCACTCGCAACGCGCCCTGCAGTGTGTGGGCTCGATTTCTCAGCAGTTCCGAATCGCCGTCGCGGATCGCCTGGGATGCCTCGGACATCAAGGAGGGATACTCTTGCAAGAACGCGGAGGCTACTTCGATGGCAATCCGCCTGCTTCCTCCGACACTTTCCAGCAGTTGCTCCACCGTGAGATCCGATCCCGCCGGTACCGCGCCGACGTCCAATTCGGCGGCGGGCATGCGTATCGTATCAATCGCTTCACCCGAAGTAAGTTTTTGAATCTTCTCGTAGACTAAATCAGCGCTAATGGGTTTGGCAAGGTAGTCATCCATGCCGGCGTCAAGACATTGCGATCGGCTGCTGGAATCGCCGTGGCCGGTCATCGCCAGAACGGGAACTCGACGGTCTGATCCGGATTCCAGCTTGCGTATTTGGCGCGTGGCTTCGAGACCATCCATTTCCGGCATCTGAACATCCATCAGCACCAGATCGAATGGCCGTGACTGGAACAGGTTGACGGCATCTTGCCCGTTTCTGGCAATCGTCACTTGATGGCCGGCGCGGGTTAGCAAGCCCGCTGCCAACCGCTGGTTGACCAAACTGTCTTCCGCCACCAGTACGTTCAGCGAACCCTGGCAGCCAGCCGCCACGGAATCTTCCATGGATTCACCGAATTCCTTTACGGCCGGCACCCCCTTCGCTTCACAAGCGGTCTGAACCGAGTCACGGTGCCCGGCGGGCAATTGCTTGCGTTGGATAGCAACTTCCACCGCGTGCAACATCGCCTCGCCCGATGTGTTCGACAACGGGAAGAGATCCTGAGCTCCGGCCTGCAAGGCTTGGCGAGTGAATTCGGCGTCCGCCGAGCGGCAAAGAACGACTAGTGGCAAATCGGGATACTGGTCAACTATTTGCTGGATCCATTCCATCGGTGGCGAATTGAATCCGATTGGATCAAGCAGGACAACGTCAAAGCCATGGCCCTCGACGTCCTCTAAAACGTCGATCGCGCTACGAGCATCCACGATCGTCCCCCGAGCGATTTGCAGCATGCGATCAGCGGTGAGCTTCGCGTCGGAGTCGCTGGCTTGGATGATTAGCAGTTTCATGCTCGCCGCCTGCATTCCGAACTTGCCACGAATTGGGGATGACACGATGAGAGGCTGTGTTTCCGCGGCACGTAACGGAGGCCGCCTTGGCAACTGAATCAAAGAGCCCAATCCAACACCTTGATCAGATTCCAATCTAAACGCCGCCCATTCCACGTTCAAGCTTGTCGGGGCGGACCCGGCACGCCGTCGACAAGTTGCAGGCGTGGGAGTGCGAGATAAAGGGGTCGATTCGATTGCAGGGATTAAAAGCCTGGCCGCTTGGGAACTGGTGCCTTGTCGCCATGCGCCAGTTCTTTCGGATCCGCGGCGGTCTTGGTTTCGTCTTGGTCCCAGGGTTCCGTGAGCCAAATGATGGCCGAACCATCGTGGCTTGACGTTAGCACATAGCGGCCGTTTTCGTCATCGGAAAAATTGACGGAAGTAACTTCCAAATCATGGCCTTTCAGCGTCAAGATTTCCTTTGAGGAATCGGCATTCGGCGGGTTCGCGTCCCAGACCTTCGCCGTGTAATCTTCACTGCCGGTGATGACACGTTTTCCATCTGGAGAAAAGGCGACCGACGTAACTGACGCGGTGTGACCCACCAGATCGAGCAAGTGGTCGCCCGTGGCGGCAGCCCACACTTTTGCAGTGTTGTCCTCGCTTCCCGTGACGACCCGCTTTCCCGACGCGTCGAACGCGGCCCGCGTGACCGGCCCGGCGTGGCCTTTTAGCACGCGAAGGGTGTTCCCCTGCCGGTCCCAAATGCGCGCCGTGCCATCTTGGCATGTCGTTAGAATCTGGTTTCCATCGGGCGAAAACGTGGCCCACAAAACGGCGTCCGAATGTCCCGACAGCGTTTGCAGTGGTTTTCCGGTCGTGGCGTCCCATAGAACGGCTAAGCCGTCGTCGCTGGTTGTGACGACAAACCCCGAATCCCCGTTGGGAGAACTGTCGTCCGGCGAGAAGGTCGCGCAGTTCACGGCTCGCGAATGCCGACCGACTAGTTTGAGGACGTGACGGTTCGTGTCGACATCCCAGATACGGGCCGAGCCGTCCCAACTGCCCGAGACAATCTGAGTGCCTTGAGTGGAGAAGTCGGCCGACGCCACCACGCCGTGAGGGCTGAAGCTCATCCGTCGCCGTTGCCGCTGCGTCAGTTCCGTGTTCACGTCCCACATGCGGGCCAAGTCGCCGCCGGCGGTGATCACCGAGCGGCTGTCGGCGGAAAACGCGGCGGACCATAGCGCGGTGCCGCGAGGAATTTCGAGGAAGGAACCCAGCGACTCACGCGTGCGGGCGAATTGAATTTCTTTCCCCGATCGCAGATCCCAGATGCGAACTTGGTTCTCGATGCCAAGAATGTTTCCTGAGCGGTCTTGATGATAAACAACATGCGCCGACAAACCGAAGCGCCCGTCGGCGGAGAATCCAACGCGGCTGATCGTCTCCTTTTCGACATCCTCGGCGGTCTTTCGCTGACGAGGTTTCCGCAGCAGAACTTCACTGGGCTTCGGCCCCAGTCGCCACAGGCGGACCGAACCATCTCTTGTTCCCGTGAGGACGTGGCCGGCACGAGGCGACAAGGCCATCGTCGTGACGTCGACCGGGTGTTTCAGCAGATGCGAACTGCTTGGTTTCTCGTCGGTTGCCAGATTCCATTCCGCCACGGAAGCTTCGCTGGCGGCCGTCAACAACCGCTCGTCGCTGACAAAACTGGCGGCGATAATTCGTGCCGCGTGCCAACTCAGTTTCTTCAGTGGTCTTTCCTGTTCTCGATCCCATAGATAGCCCACGCCCAGCGCGTCGCCGGTAAACAGGTATTTGCCGCTGGGCGAAAAGGCCACCGCCGAGACGGGCGAACGATGAACCGTGAACGTTCGCGCGATGTCGCCTGTTTCGGCGTTCCACAGATGGGCCCGCCACCGTTGTTGCTGGCCCGCGGATTTATCGCCAGCGGATGCGTTGGCTTGCGTTCCGCCGGTAAGCACCCACTGGCCATCGTCCGACACGGCCACCGCGGCGCTGCGTCCGGTTCCTTCTAACAGAATCTTTTGGGTACCGGTGGCGGCATCCCAAATGCGCGCCGTATTGTCGACCGCGCTGGTGATCAGCCGTTGGCCATCATTGAACACGACGACATTCGATGCCAGAAATTGATGGCCTTCGCGAAAGGTGGCCACCTCTTGGCCGGTGGCAAACTGCCAAGTCTTGACCGTGCGATCACGGCTGGCCGTCACAATTTTTGAATGGTCGCCATGCGCAAAGCGGGCGTCCAGAATCGAATCTTCGTGCCCGTCGAGCAATCGTGTTTGCAAGACCCGCACCTCTTCGTACCCTTTAACGTTCCACTTCCGTACTTCCCGATCATGGCTGGCCGACAAAACCCAATCGCCGTCGGGAGAAACATCGCACGATCGGACCCATTCGTCGTGTCCACGAAGCGTCTTTAGTAAAGACCCGCTTTCAAAATTCCAAATTCGCACCGTGTTATCTTGGCCGGCGGAAACCAGCATGTTGCCCGATTCGGAAAACTTCAAACTGCGAACCGCCGCCCGGTGCCCGCTCAACTGTCGAAACTTAGGAGCGGAAACCTCGCTGTTGGTGAGCAACCGGTTTCGATCCAATTCGGCGATGAACTCCGCGGTCGCGGTGCCAAAATCAAATTCGTCCAAGTCGCGAACCTTCCACAGCAAAACGCGTTTGTCGTGGCCGCCGGTGGCGATGACGCGGCCATCGGGAGAAAAGCTCGCGCAGTAAATCGGGCCCGAGTGCCCGCGAAAGCTCGGACTGCGAAGTATCTTGCTGGAATCGGTCCATTCTCCCGTCTCGTCCACCCACACCACGGCCGTGCCATCTTGGCTGACCGTGACGAGTCTGCGTTCCTGGCCAACTCTCCCATTCTTGCCAAAGTGGGGGCAAAGTGCCGCTTTCCAGACCGCGCCCCGATGTCCTTGAAGCGTTTGAAGGGGCCTTCCTGTTTCGACATCCCACAGCTTGGCGGTTTCGTCGCGCGAGCCGGAAAGTAGTCGAACCCCATCACGCGAATACTCGACGCTTAACACCGCCTTGGCATGGCCATCGTCGGTCAAAGCTCGATGCAATGATCCGTCACCCGTGTTAAAGATCTTAAGATTGTCTAGGTTCCCGTCGGTACCCACGGCGATGAAGCTGCCCGCCGGGTCGGGCGAAAAGTCGATCGCATGGACGGCGGCTCCCGCGTCGAACGTATCCACACGCTGGCCGTCGGCGTTCCAAATGATAATTCGCCCTTGGTCGTCGCCCGTGGCGAATCGTTGACCGTCGGGCGCGTAAGCGACACACTCTGGTTTCGCCTGCAATTCAAGCACTTGCGAACTCTGGTGGCAAAGATACCACAGACGGCCCCATTCCCAATTTCGGTAGTCCGGCTCGCCATTCTGAGGAATACACTCCGTCAACAACTCACGAGCGCTTTCATAGGCGTTTTCGTCAATCTTTGCCGCCGCGGCTCCGATGCGCGCGACGTAGGCTTCATACTGAGCCAAGTCACGCTGCTTTTTCGCCTCGCCTTCCGCCACTTTGGCGATGCCCGAATTCTTAACCGCGATCTGCCGCTGACGGTCCGCTTCCTGTTTTTCCAGGTAGATCCAGATCGCCGCGCCCGTGACCACCAACAAGAATGTCGCAACCAGGACCGCGCCGATCCGTTTGTAGCTCTGCAATCGTTGTTGGCGGGCGGCCCGTTCTTGTTGATCGGCGACAATCTGATCATGCAGATTCGCATGGCGCGTAATGCTTAGGTCCAGCAGGGACGCTCCCAGATCGTAGTCGCCTTTCTTGTGAGCCGTTCTTGCATAGGCGAATCGCGCTTCCTCCAACCCGGCCTTCGCTCGCTCATTGCCATCCCACATTGCGGCCGATTCTTGAAAGCCGAACATGGCGCGGGCAAAGTCTTGATAGTCCTGGGACTGTTCCGCCCGGGCCAAATCTTCCGCGGCGCGAGCGGCCAGTACGATGCTCTCTGAATGGGCCTGATAACGGCGAATCGCATCTTGAAACTCTTGGACCGTCGCAAATCGGTCTTCGGGGCGAGTTTCCATCGCGCGCATCGCGATTTCGATCAATTCCCCCTTCTTTGCGGTGGGGCGAATTTGGTTGCGAGCCGCCGCGAATAAACATTTCATCACATCGGCGCCGGTATGCGGCGGGAGTCCGGTGACGATCTCGTACAACATCGCCCCCAGCAAGTAAATGTCACAGGCCGGCCCAATGCGCTCGAACGGCCCCCTCGCCATTTCCGGGGCCATGTAGGC
>JAJDEH010000036.1 GCA_029259935.1 Planctomycetota bacterium | reverse complement strand
CCACGCGAACTGGAACTGTGATAACTCCAATCTCGCGAAGGATGCCTCTTTCTCAAATACCACTTCCAAACTCCGCCTACATTCCAGCAACCTGAACGGCCAAAAACGCCAAAAAACTGACCCCACAGGGATCACACTCCTTTGGGAAGTTGTTTGCGATCTTCGGTGAAGAAGTTGTAGTAGCTCCATGTGTCCTCGAAGCGGTCGCCCGTTTTGACCGCCGCTTCGAGTCCCGTGAAATTATTGGAATAGTACCCCGCCAGCGCGAGATTCGTCTTTTCTCCGCGCGACACAGCTTCAAGCATGAGGACGGTACCAACGGGAAACTCGCCGGTGTCACGGAATGCGCGATAGCCGAAAGGGTTGATGTAGACGTGACTAAACCTGCCGACCTTTGGCTGTTCAGTTTCTTTGTAGCCAAGGCCAATTGAACTGCCGACGAATACCCATTCACGATAGCCCTCGGGCACGATCAGGGCACCGTCGGAATCGAATTTCGGAAGTCCCTCTTTTGATGCGTCGGGTTTGACGGCCGGTGAATCCGATTTCGGATGTGCCTTGGGCTCATCGGCACGAATCGCCACGGCGGCCAAGACCAAAACCGTGGCAATGCCCGCGAGATGGCATTTCATGTTCAATCTCCGCTTCAAGGGTGGGTGTGCGGCTTCAACCTGCTATCTCCTTGTCGTCTGCGATTATGGACCATAAGTGGCCCTTTGCAATATCCACTTGTTGACTTCTGGAGTAGACCACTTTTAGCGGAGGTGGCCGCCAGGGACCGCCGCTGTTCGCAGTCACAATCTGACATTTTTCAAGGCCAAAGTTTCTATCCAAAGACGAGAGCAAGAAGTGAAATGTGCAACGAACCACGCTGCTTGTGGCCGTCCGATATTTCGCGGAGGCAGCGGCCGGCTTGGAGAGCGAGGCTGTGGCCCCGCCGATGGTTACGGCCGCAAGAATTCGTTGACGGTCTGAAAGACCTGATCAAACATCGATTCGGTCAGCCGGCCGGTGAACGTGTTCTGTTGGCTCGGGTGGTAGCTGCCCAGCAGTTGCCGCTCCTCGGTGAGTTCGACACTGGCAGCATGTCCAAACTTGGGCCGCTTGCCGCTTAGCCAGCCGCGCGATAAGGCGATGTCGACGAAACCCTTCCAAGCGATTTGGCCCAAGGCAAGGAATACTCGGGGTTCTGTTTGATCGATGGTATCCAAAAGCCAAGGTTGGCAATCGGCGATTTCTTCCTTCGTGGGCTTGTTGTCGGGCGGAGCGCAGTGGCAAATCGCCGTAATCGCGCAGTTGATCAATTTGAGTCCATCTTCGATGCTGGTGGCATCGGCTTGGTTGGCGAAGCCCGCTTTGTGCAATGCGCGGAACAGCCAATCGCCGCTGCGGTCGCCGGTGAACATGCGGCCCGTGCGATTCGCGCCGTGCGCCGCCGGGGCCAGGCCGACGATTAGCAAGCTCGCACGCCGGTCGCCGAAGTTCGGTACGGGCCGCCCCCAATAGTCCCAGTCGAGATAGGCCCGCCGCTTGGTCTCGGCGATCGCCTGGCAGTGCTCGCGCAGCCGAGGGCAGCGGTCGCACTTCGTGATCCGTCGATTCAGTTTCTCCCAGGCGTTCATGTCAACGGGCGACGGAGAACGGATCGTGTGGCGTGCCAAGCAATTCATAGAATTCCGGTAGCGATTTCAGCTCCTTTTGCAGTCGCTGGCTCGGCTCGCTAAACGCAATCTTGCGCGGAGCCACTAGGGCGCTCAGTTGCAGGATGTCAAACTGTTCGAGCAAACCGAAGCAGAACATTTCGGGCGTTTGGTTAACCGTTTGATTGCGCTCGATGATTTCCTTGAGACTGCCGAGCGAGTCGCGCAGGTCGACCGCCTGGATGCTATCGGGTTCAATCCCGGCCGCGATCAAACCGATCAGGCTGCTGCGGTGGCCGGTGGCCTGTACCGTGACGGGTCGGCCCTCGGACTGCTTCCGCATCCAACGAGCGGTGGCCGCCACCTGGTTCGCTTGAATTCCCAGCGGACGACGGCCGACCGATGCCACTAGCAGTCCAAACAGGAAATCCTTTTGAGAAATCTTCGATTCGCCGAAGTAGAACGGGTCGATGGCCAGCACCCGGTGTCCGGTATCGACGAGCTGATGTACTTGCGCCGCCAGGTTTTTTCGACCGTCGTCGCCGAAAATGATTACCGACTTGGCTGCCGAGGGCGGAACGAATTCCGTGGCCGGCACCGTCCAGTCGCCGATCTTCAACCGCCAGTAGGTCACTCGGACGCCCTCGTGAGTCATGGAGTCTTGTTGGCCCGCCGCGACTTCGTACTTATCGCGACCGGAATGCAAGATTTCGTTCAGCGTTTTGCGTCGGTTCTGCTGCCATGACTTCACATCCGCCCTGCGCGAAGGAATCGCGGCGTCGCGCGGCAACGTTTGCGATAACTTGAGCGCTAGCCGGTTGAACGTGGTATTGTCGTCGGGTAGAGGAACGGCCAATTCGGACTTGGATTTCAGTTCTTTCGCGGACTCAATCTCGTTTTTCGCATAGGCCTCGGCACCGCCGAAAAAGTGGTCCCGAAACATGCCGTAGAGTGCTTCTCGGTTGTCTTTCTCAAAATTGTGGTTGCCGGGATCGACGTTGATATGGGTTCTAAGAGACTTCGGCTTCCCGAAGAGCTTGTAAACGGGTTCCGCTGCCTTCAACAACGGAGGCAACGCATAAGGCGCTTCAAAACAGCAGTTGTCCGCTTGGTTGTACGTCAGTAGTGCCGCGCGGGGCGCGAGCATTGCCGTCAGATGCGTGTAGTCGGCGTAAAATGCCAAGTCGTTCGGTGTCTGCTCGGAATCCCCCAAGTCTTTGAAATGGCGGGTCCGCGTCAGGAAGCTCGAATAGCCGGCCACCGGATTGGCCAGTGTGACTCGCGTGTCGAGCGAGCTGATAAAAATTGTCTGCCAACCACCGCCCGACAAACCGGCCACGGCGACGCGCTGCGGATCGGCGTGCTTGTGGGCCAGCAGCACGTCGAGGCCGCGAGACATGGAAAGAAAGAATGGAGCCAGCCCGCTGGTGCCGCAAAGATCAAGTTGGTTCATGGCGTAATGCTCGTTCCCCGGCATTCGCAGTTGCCCCATATGGAGCCACTCGACATTCAAAGCAATCATCCCCCGCTTGGCCTGGTTGATGCAGCGCATTTGTTTGTAGTCGGCCGCTTTTCCATTCCGGTCATGTCCATTGACGTTCAGTACGACGGGGGCTTTGCCGTCCAGCTTCATGGGCTCGTACAGCAAAGCGGGAATCCACATGCCGGGAACGGCCTGATACCGCAGCTTCCGAATGCGATACCCTTCGCCGGTTTGAAGATCATCCAGCCATTCCACTTTCGTCTTCTCGGCACGCCATGTGGCGGCTTCTCCTCGAAAAACCACATTTTCTAGAACGTTTGCTCGCAACGACGCTGCCGTCCGCTCCCACTGTTCGCGTGACTCGATGGCCGGCATGCGGGCGGTCCGTTGCTCGACGAACCGCTGCACTTCGTCCAGCGACCAAGCGGGCCCCGTCACGGATCTGGCCAGCGACTTATGGACCTCGGCTTGATCCAGGGCATGCAGTCCCGGCGTGAGGAAAAGGGTGAGAAGTAGCAGACTTGAAGTGATCAATCTCGACATGGCGGGTCTTCCATCGTCAAAGGAGGGTTTTTGGACGGGCCGACGATTATTGAAGTTTGCACGACCGAGCGACGGGATACAATTGACGATCGCAGGGACTACGCCGCTCCATGCCGAAAAGCTCCATGGCGAAAATCTCCCATCGTGGACGTGCATCCGGTCCTCCGTGTCAAGATTTGGAAAAAAACATCGCTCTTCTTTGGTGGGTGCTGTTGACGGGTCCGCGATTCATCTCTAAATTTGTTGGTTTCGCCCATGTTCACTGGTGTGGACAAGTTGGTGACCGATTCGGAGTGGTAACATCCCGGACCGATTCATGGTTCGGGATTTTTGGTATCAGAGGAGCGAGCCCCGTGGCAAATCCATCACACGAAGTCATTCGTATCCGGATGGAGGCGTACGATCACAGCATTCTTGACCAGAGTGCCCAGGAGATCGTCGACACAGCCAAGCGGACTCATTCCGAGGTCCATGGCCCCATTCCACTGCCGACACGAATCGAACGATATACGGTGCTTTCCGGCCCGAATGTCGATAAGAAGGCGCGTCAGCAGTTTGAAATTCGTACCCATAAGCGATTGATTGACATTAAGCAGGCGACTGCAAAAACTATCGAGGCGTTAAATAAACTCAGCCTACCGGCGGGTGTTGAAATTAAAATCAAGGCTTCCACGCGGTAGCCTTCCTGCTGGTAGTATGCGGTTAACTGACGTATGAACTGGACGCCCCACAGGTAATCTGGGACCGGGATTACCAGATCCTGTTAGGCAACAGACCACAAGGCGAAGAACGATGCCCAAGGGAATCCTCGGCCGCAAGGTCGGGATGACGCAGTTGTATAATGAATCCGGAGAAGTGATTCCGGTGACGATTATACAGGCAGGTCCCTGCCATGTATTGCAGTTGCGTACGTCCGAACGCGACGGTTATGAAGCCGTGCAAATGGGATTTGTGGACCTGGACCGCAAGCGGGTATCGCGCAGTAAGCGTGGTCATGTTGCCCCTATCACTAGTAAACGCTCGAAGCGTCGCTCTGACGCCGGCGTCGAAGCTTCCACCAAGGCCAATTGTGAACCCAAGCGCTATGTGCGTGAACTGCGGGGTTCGACGGAAGGGCTGGAGGTTGGGCAAGAATTAAATGTGGATGTCTTGAGTGAGGTGAAGGCGGTGGATGTCGTCGGCACCAGCAAGGGGCGTGGTTTTGCCGGTGTGATGAAGCGGCATAATTTCCACGGCCAACGGGCATCGCACGGTGTGAAAAAAGTGCATCGGCACGCTGGCGGAACCGGAATGAGTGCCTCGCCGAGTCGCTTGTTTAAGGGTAAGCGGATGGCGGGTCAGTACGGGAATCAGCGGGTGACCGTGCGGAACATCGAGGTTGTTAAGGTAGATCCGGAAAACAACCTGTTAGTTTTGAGAGGCGCGGTCCCCGGGCCCAACGGTGGGTTTCTGATCGTGCAAGAAACGAATAAAGTGTAGCTACGCAGCCCGAGGCCCTGTGAGGTCTTCGGGCTTTTTTAGTTGGAGTGACATTTAAGTAGCCGGTCGATGCAGAGTTCTGCTTCTCGGTGAAATAGCGACAAGACTGACAGTCATGCCAGAACTTCCAATTTACGACAAGACGGGCGAAAAGGTGGGAACCTACGCCATTGAATCCGTCGATGTGGCCCCGCGCATTAATAAGCAATTGCTGCACGATGTGGTGGTGATGTACCAGGCCAATCGCCGGCTGGGCTCATCCAAGACCAAGAGTCGTAGCGAAGTCAGCGGGTCGACCAAGAAGATGTATCGGCAAAAGGGGACGGGCAATGCTCGTGCTGGTTCGAGGCGAAGTGGTGTCCGCCGGGGTGGCGGTCATATTTTCGCCCGCCGTCCGCGCGACTATTCCTATCGGTTGCCGAAGAAGGCAATTCGGGCCGCGACGCGCATGGCTTTGGCCTCGAAGATCGAAGACGACCAATTGGTGATTATCGACCAGTTGTCGTTTGGCGAGCCCAAGACTCGCGACATGGTATCGATTCTTTCGGCGTTGGAGCTGAATGGAAAGAGCGTGCTGATCACGACCGCCGGTCATGATCCCAATGTTTACAAGAGTGGTCGAAATATTGAGCGGGTCGCGGTTTGCCCCGTGGCGGATTTGAATGCGTTGAACGTCTTGGCTCCAGGTCATCTGCTGGTGACCAAGGCTGCGTTGGATGCGATTAAGAACGGGACCGCAACCCAAAGCAATGGCGGCACGGAGAAAGACGGAGAGTAGTCTGTCGGGTTAGCGACCTAGTTCGCGTAAGGTGATGGTCATGGCAAAAGCACAAGCAAACAAAAAGAAAAGCGGAACAGCGACCAAGCTCAAGCTGGAGTCGTACCAGATCGTTCTGCGGCCATTGGTCACGGAAAAGGGTATGCGGCGCAGTGAGCGCGACCGGCAATATGCCTTCGAGGTCAATCCGCAGGCTGACAAGACGCAAATCCGCAGTGCGGTTGAGGATCTGTTTGACGTCAAAGTCATGAAGGTTCGCACTCAAAACCGACACGGCAAGCCGCGTCGCCATCGATTCCGCTGGGGCCGAACCAAGCTCTGGAAGAAAGCCATTGTTACCGTGGATTCCGAGAGCCGCATCGACTTCTTCTAAAGCAAGGTTGGACGAATGGGAATTCGAAAATACAAACCGACATCCGCCGGACGCCGTGGTGCGACGGTCAGTGACTTTGCGGATCTCACGAAGGGCACCAAGCCCGAGAAGAAGTTGCTGCGCCCCAAGAAGAAGACGGGTGGCCGTAATAATCAAGGAAAAATCACCGTCCGGCATCGAGGTGGCGGGCACAAGCGGCAATTGCGGATCGTCGATTTTCGGCGAAATAAGGACGGCGTTCCGGGTAAGGTTGCCTCGATTCAGTACGACCCCAACCGCAGTGCTCGGATCGCCCTGATTAACTATGTGGATGGCGAGAAGCGATACATTTTGGCTCCCGATGGCTTGAAGGAAGGTGCTCAAATTGAAAGCGGCCCCGATGCGCCGCCGACAGTTGGCAACTGCCTGCCGCTGAAGAACATACCCGCCGGAATGGCGATTCATAACATCGAGCTACGGCCAGGCCGTGGCGCGGTGTTGTGCCGCAGCGCCGGAGTGGGAGCGACCTTGGCCGCTCGTGAAGCGGACTGGGCGCAAGTGACGCTGCCCAGCGGAGAAATTCGCCGTGTACCGTCGGCCTGCCGGGCCACGATCGGTAAGGTTGGTAACTCGGATCACATGGGTATTGTGCTTGGAAAAGCCGGACGTAAGC
>JAJDEH010000350.1 GCA_029259935.1 Planctomycetota bacterium | reverse complement strand
CAAACTTCTCATTCAGGCCAGCGAGCGGCTTCCCATGCGATTGCTGGTCTGCTGCCTGGGCCTCGAATCCTCACTCCGCCCCAGGGGTCGCCCTCGAAAAGAAATCGAAAAGTAGCATGTCCCCTCTTGTTTGCCCCTTTTGTTTGCCGAGGGATCGACGAACACGGCGGAGTCTGAGAACCCGTGCAGGCGCAGACATTCCAAGCGCGAGAACCGGGAGATCCCAAGAGTTTCCAATGCGCCACGGCGAATTGGAACGGTCGGAAAACGCCTCAAGCGGCACCGGCCCGTACACTCATGGGCCCTCGGGCATCAAAGTCGGCAACGGAAAAACTCCGGCGAAAAAGCCCTCCTCGACGCACCAACTGCCCGCGAGTAATACTGTTGGTATGAAAGCAGCGGTATCTTTCCCGAAGGACTCCCCTATGAAACTCTTCCTGACCATCTTGCTCTCCTCGGCTAGTCTAGTTCATGCTGCCGACGCCGAGGTTCGTTGGAATTCCAAATTCAAAGAGACCTACAAGAGCCAGGCGGAAGGCTCCCCCGTGTCGTTCGCGGTCCGGTCGCCGCCGCGGGTCGAAGGTATGGATAAATACCCTTTGCTCATCGCTCTTAGCGGCGGTCTCCGTGTGGTGCCGAGCGAACAATTCCCGTTTTTTCAGGCCAACCCGACGCGCACTCGCATTTGGGGCTACCGCGCGATCTCGACTTACGACGCGATGCGGGTCGTCGCCTTGATGATCGAAAAGTATCCGATCGATCCGGACCGCGTCTACCTCATGGGCTCGTCCGCTGGCGGCAGTGGCGCGATGCACCTCGCTTCCTGTTATCCGGATCAATTCGCCGCCGTACTTGCATTGGTGGCGGCAGGCAACAACTACCCACTTGCCAATTTCAAAAACCTGCCGGTCGCGTTTCACCACGGAGACAAGGACTGGACTTCGTCGATCTGCAACGCGCGCGTCCAGACTCAGCGGATGCTGGCGTTGGGCTGCCCGGTGATTCTCAAGGAATACCCCGGTGCCGGTCATTCCGTACCGGGATCGCACGCGCCGCTCATGACCTGGCTGTTCGATCAAAAGCGTAACCCGGTTCCTCGGGCGATCACGCACGACTGCGAAGCACCTTCACTCGGGCGTTCTTACTGGGTCAAGATTCGCGAGTTTGACGACCCGCACCAGCGTGCGTTCGTCGAGGCCACGATCAACGAAGCAACTGCGATAGTCCGCCCGAAGAACATCATCGCGTTTTCGTTAGCCCTAGATGCGATGCCAAGCATCACGACCGTTCAGATTGGTGAAACCGGCCTGGCGGCCAGCGCAAACTACAAGTTTCAGGATGGGCACTGGGGAATCGTGGATGAGTTACTGGAACTGTCAACACGTCCGTACGAATCCGGTGCCGCCGCGAATTTGTACCAGGGCGAGCCGCTGCTCATCGTCTACGGAACTGCTGGCCGTCGCACGGATCAACTGAAAGCTGCTGCGCGGAAACTGGCGAAATACGGCGGTCCCGATTACACGACGATGCCGGGGATGTTTCCAGTCGTGGCCGATACCGATCTCACTCCCGAGCAAGAGTCGAAATCCAACCTGATTCTTGTCGGAACGCCGGAGGAAAACAGCATCAGCCAAGCAATCCTGCCCGAACTGCCCATCAAGATTCATAATGGTGCATTGGAGGCAGGAGGCAGGTCGAAGCTGCCGCTGGAGAATCAGGTGTTGAGCATGCTCTACTCAAATCCAAGACATCCCCAACGCCTCGTATATTTGCTCGCACCGTTCACCGATGAGTCGGGACTCGCCCGTTTCGCCGCCTCGCCGCAACGGTTCCTCGCTGGCCCGGATGGCTTCGACCGCGTGAGTCAGTCGGACTTGCTTGTGCAAAACACGGAGTACAAGATCGCGCGCCAGATGCAGTTTGGCAAAGACTGGCACTGGATCAAGTTTCCAGACGCTGGCAAGCCGATTCCAGCCCGTTTCGCGGACCGGGCGCAGCTCGCGCTCATCTACATGAACCTCATGAAAGAAAAATCCGCCGCCGACTTCGCGCTCTGGTGGGGGTCGGCGGACAAAGGCATGTGGGGAGCCGATTTTAATGATCTGGAAAGCTACAATCCAGAGTTCTATACCGAGGCGGATTACCGCACTCAGCATCGTCACTACGAGACCACGATTGGCAGTGTCTCTGGTGCCGACCTCAAGGAAATCTGGAACCGATGGGGAATGAACCAGGAGTTGCAGAGCGTTCCAGAGGTTGCGCTCGGCGCGATTGAGGACGAAAAACAATATCACGTCCACATTCCGATGGACTTGTACATCAAACTCGGGCAGCGCAAGAAGAACCTGGGCAATCCGAAAGTAGGTCCCAGGATCCCGTCCGAGGAAGTCATGATCGAGATCTTCAGATAACGACTCACCGCCGTGGCCGCTACACCTACGCGCGACGCGATTTAGAACACGAACCTGCGGCCGTATTCCATGGCACGAGATGGTGGATCACTATGTGCCGATCTATCACATTGAAGTGGCAATACCGCCGGCCCAGTGTCCGCCATGTCAAATGGCGGCTACAGATTTGCGCCGTAACGCATGATCTCACGTTCGGTCGGCTCATCTTGCGAAGCGTCGCCACCTCTCTTGCGAAGCGTCGCAACCGCAGTCGTAAACCGAGAAGTGGCTGCAGACGGCGATTGATGAATGCGCGTTGCAACCGCAGATGAAATGTCCTCCTCACCCAAGCCGGAGGAACGAAAAATCATTTTTCCATCCATCATTCTGCCAAGCTCTTCATCTAGGCGAAGGCTTTGCGGCTCGGCTTGAGTCCGTGCAGCCAATGCCGGTCGTGACGCTCGGATTCGGCGGCAAGAGTGACCGCTCGGCTCGCAGCGCGGCGGAGTGCAATCAAATTATGAGGGGCCCGGGTGGCCCTTTTCGGGCCTTAAATCCTAGCGCCACTTCATCCACTTCCGACGTTACTCGGCATTTCGCTTGTGCAGATCATCAAGGACTTCATCCACGATGGGGAGGAGTTGGTCGATCGGCCACGCCCTATCTCTGCGATTCATTTCCCACGTCGGGTCAACCAGAACGTATTCAACTTCTTTTCGGGCCAATCTCAGCAATGTCGGAAACGACTGCTGGTGAAAAGAAATGACGTGAAACACGTGAAACCGTTGGCGGTCGTGCGATTCGAGCGTTTCACAGAACTCCTCGCATCCTGGGGCGTCCGTGAAGACGGGCATCACGGCCATCGCTTCGCCTTCGACCCTCATGTCGCAATAGATTGGCGGGATGCCGCAGATTGCAGTCATGAAGCCGGGAACGTCGACCTGCTCTGGCGCGCCGACTGCGTGAATTTCGGACGCCATCACGTAGAGCGGGTATTCAAAAATGAAGTCTTTGAACTGCATGGCGCGACGCGCTCATCTTCGTACTGCCTGCGGGATTAGGAACCTCGCCGGGCGCAAAAAAAGTGCCGCGGGAAATGGCATCCCACGGCACGGTCAGTGGCAACCCTGGGCTGCAAGCTGCCTCCGACTGCCCAATTCTATTATCGGTCAACCTGACGGTTTCGAGTGGTCAGGATGTCCATTTTGCGCGAATGCGCAATGGGCTAGGTTGCCAGTCTTGCGAAATGCCGCGCCGGGTGTCTTGGTTCAGTGTGAAGTGGAATTTCTCTCGTAGGCTGTTAGCGAGTCGTTTTCGACATCGTGTCGAAGAATTATCGGCGTCGTGCCGGGAAGGTTTTACGCTTGGGCACCAATCTCGGAGATGGGTGCTGCGTGACATGGGAACTCCATTTCCTGGGCCGTCTAACGGGTCCGCACGGCTGTCGCCGCTCGCTGCGGAAGAATCCGGCGGTGCATGGGGTTGATTCTACTAGAGATTCAATCGCTGCTCACAGGTCAAGGCGATTCGGCATGGATGCCGAACATTGCGGCTGAGCGCTGTTGGGCGACTGCGCTGGCGCTATGAATACGAAAACGACCCCAGGAACAGAAACGAGAAGGTTTCGATCTCAAACCCGGCGATCTTGCCATCATATTCGAAATCATAAAGACCGACGCTGCAATTTGATGGTGGAATTTCGGGCCACCGCTCTTGCAGTTGTGGGAGACAAGGGTCACCGTGAAAGAGAAGGGAGAGGGCCGCCCATAATTTGGTTGCACTTGGGCACCGGCTGCACGGACTCGAGCCGAGCGACCTCGTCTGATAGTAGAGTTGTTGTTGCTCTTTCAGTTAAGGGCGTTCTAATCCAAGAATCGGAAGAATTCACAGTATAAAGACTCTCTTCAAATGCGGGTGGAAGCCGGGCTCTTCCGCAGAAACCGTACTCCCTACGATCCGTTGTCTTCGGTCGGTTCGTTCTCTAGCAAGAAATCTTCCAGCGTGACGTGCTGAAGTTTCGGCGCATTCAACAGCGCCGTTCGTTGCGGCAGGAGTTTCTTTAACCATGTGCGCGAGGCGGCCGTTAGCGCTCGCAGGCTAATGCTGCCTTGCGCCTGGGCTTCGACGTTTTCGCTCAGGCGGTGAAACGTCGCTGGAAAAATATTCGGTTGCGGGCCGACATGGACGACGGTGCCGATATTCCGCGCCAGGGTTTCATAGACGGCGTCCCACAGCCGTTGAGGATGATCGATCCAGCGATGCAGAATGTCGCGAGTGTTGAAGTCGTTATACCCCGGGGTTCCCGTGACCAGTGAGTAGATGGGTGGATTCGGCTCGGTGAATCCTCCTTGAATGGCGTGCATCATGTAGGCCGCTCGGTTGGGGATGTTTTTTTCCCAAAGGATCGGCGTGTGCAAGGGCGGCCATTCGTTTTTGTCGCGGCGCAAAAAGACACGATGCGGAGTGACATCGTCGATCCGTTTTTTGAATCGACTCAATGTATCGCTTTGTCCGAGAATCAACAGCGAGTTCGGCGAGAGATGCGTGGAGACGCCGAGGACGCCTCGGCCTTCACTGTTCACGAGCAGGCATTGCCGCTGCACTTGTTCCATCGATAGGGCGGGACCGCGCGAGAACAAAACGCCCAACGTGACACCTTCTGCCAACTTCACGCAGTCTTTGGCCAACGACAGCGGAACTCGAATTGCGTCCTCGAAGGGCATGGTCCCCGCGGCAATCACGGCGGTGATTTCGCCCAGGCTGTAACCGTAGCACATCTTGGTGGCGGTGAACGAGATACCGAAAAAACGTTCGAGCAATTCGAGCTGCGCCAGTTCCATCGCCACGATCATGGCAATCGCGTCGGCGTACGTTCGCAGGGTGGTTTCCCGTCCGGCGGAAACACGCTTGACCAAATCGCATTTGCGTCCAGTGACTTCCCTACATGTAAGCGACGCCCGTTCGAGAAACTCGCGAACCGTTTCTCCGTATCGCGGGTGCCGCAACAGTTCCCGGCTGCGCCCCAAATTCGTAATGTTATAGCCCCGGAAAGCAAAGGCGGAATTAGCAAGTCGATCCTTCAATTCACTCGGCAGCATGGAGGTCCTTCTCGCGAAACGGCGATGTACTTCCCACGGACATGAACTTGGCGGCGGACAATATCATAGCCGATCGAGTCCCCAGGCTTGAGACCCAGGGACGGCGAGCCCTAGAGTACCGGCACTGAAGCCTAGCTGGTTGCGTGGAATTTACCGCCGAAGTACAACCAATTCCATGGGTGAAATGCCTCAAAGCGGTGCAAGACAACTCGAGGGCCGAACGGCGGTGGTCACCGGATCATCGAGTGGAATTGGCCGGGCGATCGCCTTGGCTTTGGCCGGCGAGGGGGCCGACGTCCTCGTGCATGCTCGCGCAAATCAAGACGCCGCGCGGGCAGTGGCCGACGAAATTCAAGCGCTGGGACGGCAATCCCTCGTGCTGCTAAGCGATCTTGCGGATGCCCGGCAGCATGTTCCTTTTGTTGATCAATGTTGGGACTGGCGCAACGGCGTCGACATTTGGATCAATAACGCCGGTGCGGATGTGCTAACAACGGAATTTGCCGACAAGCCGTTTGAAGACAAACTCGAATATCTGTGGCGCGTTGACGTCCTGGGGACCGTCGCCTGTTCAAGACTGGCCGGCCAGCGGATGCAGGCCGATCCCATCGCGCGAGATCGCGTCATACTAACCATTGGCTGGGATCAGGCTGCACACGGCATGGCGGGCGATAGCGGCGAGATGTTCGCGACCATCAAGGGCGCGGTCATGGCCTTCACCAAAAGCCTGGCCCAATCGCTCGCCCCTCAAGTTCGCGTGAACTGTGTGGCTCCCGGCTGGATCAAAACGTCGTGGGGAGACCAGGCGTCGGAATATTGGCAGCAGCGGGCCATCGACGAGTCGTTGTTAAACCGCTGGGGAACACCGCAAGACGTAGCCAACATGGCATGTTTTCTTGCGTCGCCGGCGGCCGACTTTATCACGGGTCAAATCGTGGAAGTGAGTGGCGGACGGCGGCGCTGACGTTACGGCACCGCCGCGTTTTTTATTTGTCGACTAAAAAGGCGGGCTTTTTCGCGTCCGACGGATGCTTGTCCAAAGCCTGTCGGTTTTTCCGATTGTGGTGCAGCCGTCTCGGCTGCAGTCTGCAGGCGGGACGCCCGCACCACAACTTCCCCCCGCGGGCCGTGCCTCTCCTAGTGATTCCGTGCGACGTGGCCTAAAATGAAATCCTGCTGAGCTAGGTCATTTCTTATCTCATTCGACGGATCGATTTTCATGAGCGACCAGAAGTTTGTTCATCTGCATTGCCATAGCCATTACAGCCTGCTAGACGGGGCCAGTTCGATTGGGAGGCTGGTGGGGCGGGCCAAGGATCATGGCATGAACGCCTTGGCGCTGACCGACCATGGCAACCTGCACGGCGCGCTCGAGTTTTATCAAAAGTGCAAAAAAGCCGACATCAATCCGATCATCGGCTACGAAGCCTATATCGCGCCCGACAGCCGGTTCAAAAAAGATACCGGCAATATGAAAGAGGCCAGTTATCACCTGACGCTGTTATGCCAAAACCGCATCGGTTTTCAGAATCTGATCAAGATGGCTTCGGCGGCCAGCTTGGAAGGGTTTTACTTCAAGCCTCGCATCGACAAGGAGTTGCTAGAGGCCCACAACGAGGGGATCGTTTGCTTGAGCGGTTGCGTGTCGAGCGAATTTAGCCAGTCGGTGCTGCGCGGCCATGGTAACGAGGAACATGACCGCCAGGCGATGGAAGTCGCGCACTGGTTTCACAACTTGTTTGGCGACCGTTACTTCATCGAGGTGATGAACAACGGGCTCGACATTCAACGTCTGCAAATGGAAGGGGCCATCGATATCGCCAATCGCATGGGGCTGCCTGTCGTGGCGACCAGCGATTGCCACTATGTCGACCGCGACGATGCCGAAGCCCAAGACGTGATGCTGTGCATCAACACCGGTAAATTTCGCACCGATACCAGCCGTATGAAGATGGAGGGCGATCAGTTCTATCTGCGCAGCCCCGAGGAAATGTATGCGTCGTTTCCCGGCTACGAGGACGCCGTCGCCCGCAGCCAGCAAATTGCCGACACGGTCGACATCGAATTGGAATTGGGCCAACGGCACTTTCCTATCTTCGGCATTCCTCAAGGCAAAACGGCCAGTGAGGAACTGCGCGAACTGTGCCTCACGGGACTGATGGACCGCTACTCGGACAACCCAACGATGTTGGCCGACGGCCAGTTGACGCAAGTCGTCATGGACCGGCTCGATCGCGAGTTGGCGGTGATCGATAAGTTGGGCTTTCCCAACTACTTTTTGATTTGCTGGGATTTTGTTCGCGAGGCGCGCGAGCGAGGGATCCCGACGACGGCTCGCGGCAGCGGCGTTGGCGCGTTGGTCTGTTATGCGTTGTACCTCAGCCATGTCTGTCCGATCGATTACGATTTGCTGTTCGAACGGTTTTTGGATGAAAACCGGCTGGAAGCGCCTGATATCGATATCGACTTTTGCAAGGACCGCCGGGGCGAGATTATTCGCTATGTGAAAGACAAGTACGGCGAAGAGAGCGTGGCCCAAATCGGCACGTTTGGAACACTGGCCGCGCGGGCCGCGATCAAGGACGTCGGCCGCGCTTTGGGAATTCCGCTGGTGCGAGTCAATCAAATTACCGGCATGGTTCCAGAGGAACTGGGCATTACTCTGGAAAGAGCCCTGGTCAAAAGCGCCGAACTGAAACAAGTCTACGAAAACGATGGCGAGATTCGTGAATTGCTGGATCTGGCCCGCAAGATTGAAGGGCTGGCGAGGAACGTCGGCACGCACGCGGCGGCGGTGGTCATCGGCGACAAGCCTTTAACCGAATACGTGCCCTTGGGCCGCGTCACCGGCAAGACCGACATCATTACCCAGTGGTCGATGAACGACGTGGAAGCGGCCGGCCTGCTGAAAATGGATTTCCTCGGTCTGCGAAACTTGACGATCCTTCGCAAGACGGTCGATCTGATCGAACAAACCACCGGCCGGCAAGTCGATCCGCAGAAGTTCCCCTTGGATGACCAAGAGACATTCGCCCTGCTGCAACGTGGTGAAACGAAAGGCATTTTCCAACTGGAAAGCGGCGGCATTCGCGACTTGCTGCAGAGAATGAAACCCGACCACTTTCATGACATTATCGCGACCGCCGCGCTGTACCGTCCCGGTCCGCTGGAAGGCGGCATGGTCGAC
>JAJDEH010000349.1 GCA_029259935.1 Planctomycetota bacterium | reverse complement strand
ACCGCCCGAGCTGGCCACATACAACAAGCCATCAGGGCGAAATTCAAAATTAGTTGGCCCTACCAACCCACCATTGCCAGCCGAAATAAAGTCATCAATGATCGTCCAGGGTGGCCCCGCAGTTGGGTCGAACCTGAGAATCTCATTGGTCGCGGAACTGCTGACGTATGCATTGCCGTCCGGACCGATTTCCAAATCGTAAGGATCATCCAGGCCGCCATCGCCCGTGGTTATGACCGTGTTGACGAACGCTCCCGTGGTGTCGCTGAAGCTATGAACGGCGTCATCCCCTTCACTGGCGACGTAGAGCAGGTTGATCGTCGGATCAGGATCAAACAGCAAGCCGCGCGGACCTACGATGTCGGTGGTTACGAAGGCACCCATGAAGATGCCCGTCGCGCCTTGATAGCGGAGCACCTCGTCGGTACCGAAACTGGACACGTAAAGGTTGCCGTCGGGGCCGAAGGTTAGCGCGGTTGGCTGATCCAGGCCACCGCTACCCGACGGAACAAACGTGCCCAACAATGATCCGCCCGTGGGATCATATCGCAGAATACTGTCGTTCCTCTCGCTGGCCACATATAGATTGCCGTCCGGGCCAAAGACTCCACCCGACGGACCACTCAGTCCACCAAGGCCTGTTGCGACAAACTCGTCAACGAATTCGAAACTTCCCGAGCGGATGGAGGTTATCACCTCGTCTGTATCGAAACTGGTCACATAGAAATTGCCGCTGCCGTCAAACAGCACGCCGATCGGATTATCCAGCCCACCGGCTCCAGGTTCAACAAACTCGTCAACGAACGTGCCGGTCAAGGCGTCGTATCTGAGAACTGCATCGCTACCCGAACTCGCCACGTATAACAAACCGTCTTGACGAAATACAAAATTGGCAGGCCCGTCCAGCCCTCCATCTCCGGCTGCGACAAACTCATTAAAGAACTGCCCGTTCGTGGCGTTGTACCTGAGAATCGCGTTCGTCCCGGAACTAGCCACATAAAGGTTGTTATCTGGCCCGGTCGCTAGGCCGACTGGTGCATCGAGTCCGCTGCTGCCCGACGTGATGAACGTGTCGACGAATGCGCCGGTGTCATCAAATCGATGAACGGCATCGTCGTTTTCGCTGGCAACGTAAAGCAACTGGTTGACCGGATTGAAGAACAGTCCGCGGGGGCCGTCGATGTTGGTGTCAACAAACGCATCGATAAATGCACCTGTCGCACCGTCGTAGCGGAGAACTTCGTTGGTTTGGAAACTCGAGACGTACAAATTTCCATCCGGTCCGAATGCCAAATCGCGCGCATCGGTGAGCCCGCCGCTGCCGGCGGCGACAAACACGTCGATTTCCGTACCGTCGACCGGATCATAGCGCACAACACTGTTGTTATTGGCGCTGGCCACGTACAGATTGCCATCGGGACCGTAGACGGCACCGGTCGGACCATCCAATTGAGGGCTTGCGGCGACAAATCCGGTGGCCGCTTCGTAGCTCCCGTCCGGGTTGTGGGTGATTTCGTACCAACGGACCGTCGCATCGCCAGTGATTCCGCCAACCTGCACCGTGTGCGCCGTCCACAGCGAACCATCACGCCAGACGGCATTCCTCAGTTCCGCACTCACCGCATCCAATGTCGTCAGTGTGTTTAGCTGAGGAACGCCAGTCGCACGGTCTCGTGCTTCGTGCGGCGAATCAATCACCGTTCTAATTACCAGCGGCAAGTTGGGATCGGTAATATCCATCTCCCAAACTCGAATCCCCTCGTCCGTTTCATCCACGAACAGCATCGGATCGGTGGCCTGCCGACCGACGCTCTCGACGGGTATCAACGAGCGGGCATCCAGGTCGAGAGCTTCGATCGTGCCGAGGACCGTGACGACACCATCGAGCGCGTCGGCTTTGTCAAGAACCGTCACCGCCACGCCAGCGTGCGTGCCATTCGGAGTGAGGTAGTTGCCGGTGACGTAAATATGGTCCTCGTCCGCAGCTACCCGAAGATCTTCTCGCAACACACCAGATAACCCCGTCCCGCCTGGTGGGGGGATTGGAGGGGGGCCAGCAGCAGGTGGTCCGGTAAAGATAAACGTGCCGGGAATGGCGAGGAAATCCCAATCGTTGTCAGCATCAAATTGCCCCGCATCCAAATCGTCGGGGCTATCGGATGTGGAAATACCAATCACTATTTGGCCAAAGAGCGGGACAGGAACCGTTACCTCGGATGCGGCGACAATAAAGCGATCCGAATACTGATCAAAAGTTGCCCAAGGATTAGCGATGAGCCCAAGATCCAGATCAACCGAATCAAAAAAACCAAACTGGTCGTCGAACGTTGGAAGGTCCAACACCTCGTGAAAGCTGGTGATATCAATCTGTTCACCATCTTTTTCGAAGAGAGAAATGTGGCTGTTGACCATTCCCACAAGAATATTGGGGCCGACGGCCGACGAGGCATGGGCCGGCTGGATCGCATCAATCTGCTCAATGCCCGGGAAATCGCTGATTTCGGTCAGCGCGAGCATTTGCCGTTCTTCAAGCGTTTCCACGCGAAAATTCTTGACTGGGCGGTCGCCTCGGGGCGTGGCCTTCTTTTTTCGCTGAGCGTTTTTTGTCAGATTCTCGAAAAAGTTGAAAAACATTCCGCCTCGTCTCCGGATCGTAAGTCATTTCCAGATAAGAACTAGCGACTACGATCTAATGGTGTAGATATATTTTCCGCTGGACCTAGGATCAAATTCAAAATCTATAGTAATCGGCGCAATTTTGAGCGTCAAACTTTCCTTGCTAGCTGCCACTACTTCACCGCATAACCCCCAGAAAAGACACCCATCGGTGGGGCGCTAGGCATCCATTCTAACCACCTTGTCAAACCGATATGGCCCGATAGCCGCGTTTTGCCTACTCTCCCGCTCTCTTCTTCCTTACCCGTTCAAAGTAAAAGCACTCAGGAGTGTCAAATGCGCACCATATTTGCTGCCATCGTGGGTCTTGTGCCGTTGTTCGCGGGATGCGGCGCGGATTCGATGTTTGCCGTTGGGACGCCCAAAACGGAGTCCGCCTCAAAAAGCCAGCAAACAGGGGGCGTGGCGGTCTTGGATATGGACGAAGTGGCTCTCCACATGGGGCAAGTCGAAGTCATCACCAATAACGTCCAACGCCGCGAGCAATTCTATGACCAGGAACTTGCCAAGCTCAAGCAGGACTACAGGGACCAGGTGAGTCGCGAGCAGGCGAATCTTGGCGTTCAGCCCGACAGTGCACAAATCGCGCAGTTGCGCCAGCAGCTTGACACGCAATTCCAAGGCGAGGTCCGCGGAGCCCGCGGTGCCGTCCAGACTTATCAAACCCAAATGGTCAACGAATTCCGCGACTTGGTCAGGCCCATCGCCCAGCAGGTGGCGACGGACCAGGGGCTGAGTATCGTGATTTCCAAAAACGATCTCCTGTTCACTTTTGACGACTCGGTCGACATCACTGACGAAGTCATTGAACGACTCAAGGCCGAACCAGTTGCCGAAACGGCAACCGCGGCACCACCCGCGCAACCTGAAAGGTAGCCGCCGTGGTGCAAACCAACCAGTGATCGAGTAGACTGGCGGTTCCCCCCCTCGATTTGTCTCTCAATCTCTGGCAGTCACTGGAATATGGTTCGACTACCTTTCGTCCTAGTATTTGTCGCGCTCACGTTCTTGTCGTGGGGCATCTATGGCCCCGTGCTACACGAAGGCCAGCACGACATGGGAGAGGCGCTGCGGCCCAGCAGTCTGCGCCCCTTCATTTGTGTTGGTGTGGCGTATTTCCTAATCGCGGTCGTAGTGCCGATGGTCGTCCTGTGGACCAAGGGCGAAAAAGGCGGTTGGACTTCGTCGGGCGCGTTATGGTCCTTTGGCTCGGGTGCCGCCGGCGCGGTTGGCGCGTTGGGAATCATCTTGGCATTCAAATTCCGGGGAAGCCCGGTTTATGTCATGCCCTTGGTGTTTGGATGCGCGCCCGTCGTGAATACGTTCGTCAGCATGTGGATGGCCAAAACGTTTCGAGACGCCAGTCTTAAGTTCTACGCATCCGTTGCCTTGGTCGCGCTGGGAGCGGCGGGCGTGATGGTCTTCAAACCGGTTGCCAAAAACATCAAAGTCGACGAATCGAATGGCATTGTTGTCACGCTGACAGAGTATGGAGTTGCCGGCGGCGAGACCAAATGGGAGGCGAAGGACGTCGAAGAACTAAGAAAAAAGAGCGAGAAGGCCTACAAACTGTACCTGAAGCAACAGCCGCTAACTCCGACGCAGTTGTTCATGATCCCGCTGTCCATTGGACTGACCGCTCTGTGTTGGGGCAGCTATGGACCCGTTCTGCACAAGGGCCAAATGAAGATGAGCGGCAGCCGCTTGCGGCCGTTGCTGTGTGTCGGCTTGGCATACTTTGCCATCGCCGTGGTCGTGCCCTTGTTCTTTCTGAATATCGAGCCGCAAGCCAAGTGGACCGCGACGGGAATTTCCTGGTCGTTGGCCGCCGGCAGCGCGGGCGCGGTCGGCGCGCTGGGCATCATCATGGCCTTTAACTACGGCGGCAAGCCGATCCTCGTGATGCCCTTGGTTTTCGGTTGCGCCCCGGTCGTCAACACGTTCACGACCATCGCCTGGGAAGGCACTTTCGCCGCCTTGAGTCCGCCGTTCTTTGTTAGCTTGGGTTTGGTCATCTGTGGCGCGACCAGTGTGTTGATCTTCGCGCCGCGGCCGGGACAAAAACCGACAAAGCCAACACCAAAAGCAAAACCCTCGCAGCAGAAACCGGTCGCCGAACGAAAGCCGGCACCGGCGAGCGATTCCGCATCGTCCGACGCCAACAAGCAAGAATCGGAACAGGCCGCCGCCGAGGAGACGTAATGACTCCCGACGAAACGATGGCCCGCATCGACACGTTGCTCAGTCATGTGTGGATGGTGCGCACGTTCATCAAGCATAGCGAAGAGGCGGAAGAAGACGAGGAACTCCGCGACGTCCAACGCACGCTCTACGATTACATGTTGGCGCTTGGCGAGCCCTTGCGAAACGGCGACGCCCAGGCTTATCTAAAACAGGCGAAAAAAAAACTGTCCAGGCTGCGCCGAGGGACGGATTTTTTCTTGGAAATTCAGCCTGAAATCTCTTCCCATACGAACTTCCAAATGGCCGCTCATTCGTTGAAATCGGCGGTCGACGAAATCGAACGCATCATTCAAGAACGGGCCTGACCCGCCAAGATCGTCCAGGGTTGAGCGAATAACCGAACGAACCTTGCTTGTTTCCAACATGTCCTTTCCGTGACATGCAGCAAGCGACCTTGTTGCGGTGAATCGACCTACGTTGCGGTGAACCGACCTGCGCTACCGCGGCGAATGCAGCAGCGGTGGCGCGACGATTCCCCGCCGCCACGTTCCAGACGGCATGTTCCAGACGGTGTTACGGCCACATCAAATCCGGTGCTTTCGGTTTTTATGTGGTCCTAACACTTTGCGGCAACGCCGCCCTTTTCATTTCCACATGGAGTACTGCCATGAGTAGGATTCATCAGGCTACTGTTCCTTTTTGGTGGAAGTTTCCGGTTTCGGTCGTCAGCTTTCCTCTTTGGTTGTTGACGTGGCCCTTCCTTCAATTGATCAAGGTGATCGACCAGCACTTTGTGTCGTATCTCAGCAGCCGAGTGCTGCGCGATTCCGACCGCATCTATAGCATCAAGTTCGTTTGGTACAACGACTCGATCTATTTGCATCCCATGATCTGGGGCAGCTTCATTCTGTACTTCGTGGCTCAGGCGAGTTTGCTGGCGCCCGGTTGGCTAATCCTGTTTTGGTTCATGGCGCTGCTCCTTTCCTACATCACGGTGATGTATAACTTGAATGTGCTGCGGGCTTCCATGTTGGCGGTCGGCGTGGTCGCCGTGTTGGGCGTTTCCTACTTCTCGACGATGGAACTGCAGTGGAATCCGCTGGCGGAAGCCACGCACTATATTTCCTCGCTGGGAGCGGAAGTCTCGCCCGGGTTCTTTCTTGCCTCGGGATATTTCTTTTCCGTGTTGATCGTCAGCGAAGTGATCTGGGCTTGGCTGTTCCATCGCGTCGAAATCGACGAATCCTACGTTTATGAACGGAAGTTCCTTTTAGCCGCGACGCGAGAGCCGATTTTCGCACGCGGCTTGAAGCGAGAAATCAAGGACTTGCTGGAATTGCTGGTCCTCGGAGCAGCCGATATTCAGCACCGAACTCGCAACGGCTATAAGCGGTTCAAGAACGTTCCGTTTGCGTCGCTCTGGCTGGGAACGGCCCTCGACAAGATGTTGGATCACCGCCGACCGGAGCAGGTAAAGCTGGAGCGGTCGATGCGCGATCAAGACGATCAATCTCGGCTCGATGATGCCTTGCATGAAGATATGGAAGACATCGGCGCCGGCGACGACGCGGATGCCGACGAGGACGGCTTTGCCTAGCAAACGCCCCGGGTCACTTTCGCCGAAAGTGGCCCGTTCCTCGGCGCGGCGGGGCGCGGGATCGCATGGGGCCAGAGTGACCGACAGCATAAGTCATTGACATCGCGAGTCCGCTCCGGCAAACTGCCTATTGAGGCAGCGCCTCGGACCAATAAGAGCTATCGCTGAGGCCTTATTCGCTCACTGGATCTCTGATGTCGACGCATGTGGGAACGGAACCCGAATCATCTCGCCTGCTGCATAACATGCGAGTTGCCTTTGTCGGAAAACTGGGCGGCGTCAATCGACGCAAGGCACGCGGCATGGTGCGCGATCACGGCGGCATTCCGGTCGACCAACTAGACGAGTCGGTTGACATTGTCGTCGTGGGAGCGGAAGAGTTGCCGTTGGGCGAACAGGACGAGCTTCTGGATGCTTCGGCCCGCGAAGCGGCAGCCCAAGGCCGTCTGCAAATCATTTCGGAAACACAACTCTGGCAACGCTTGGGGCTGGTCGACGGCGGCCAGGAGATTCGCAATTTCTATACGCCCGCCATGCTGGCGGAACTGCTTGGCGTGTCGGTGGCGATCATTCGCCGCTGGCACCGGCGCAGGCTGATTGTGCCAGTTCGCGAAGTCCATCGCCTTCCCTATTTTGACTTCCAAGAAGTCGCCACCGCGCGCCGCCTCGCGCAGCTCTTGGCCGCCGGCGCGTCGCCCGCCGCGATCGAAAAAAAAATGGCGGAACTTTCTCGGTACATGCCGCAAGTCGAACGCCCGTTGGCTCAGCTTTCCGTAATCGTGGAAGGCCAGCAATTATTGCTACGTCAGGGCGAAGGTTTGATCGAGCCTGGCGGCCAGTTGCGGATTGACTTTGAGGCCGCGGGCGCTACGGCGGAAGTCGAAGAACAAGACACTGCCTCCTCGCTATCAACATTGCCCTTCGCCAGCCCCAACGACTTGGACGAACGATTGACGCCCGCCGAGATGATCCAGCTTGCCGGGCGGCTGGAAGACGAAGGAAATCTGTCGGCCGCCGCCGACGTATATCGCGCGGCGATGGCCGCCGCGGGTCCGCGTCCGGAAATCTGTTTTCAATTGGCCGAAGTGCTTTATCGAACGGGCGACATCAGCGCCGCGCGCGAACGCTATTACATGGCCGTTGAATTGGATGAAGATTACGTCGAAGCTCGCGCGAACTTAGGTTGTGTCCTCGCGGAAACGGGCCAACTGGAATTGGCCGTCGCCGCGTTTCAAGGCGCGCTGGCCTATCATGATGAATACCCCGACGTGCACTATCATCTCGCGCGCACTCTGGATGAATTGCAGCAAGCCGACGAGGCCGACGCGCACTGGGAAGCATTTCTGCAATTGTCCCCCGACAGCCCTTGGGCTGAAGAAGCAAGAATGCGGCTGAACCTGCCTTCATAACCAAACGCACTCCGTGAATTGAAAAATGGGACGGCGACGCTCTTCGCAAGCCGCGCTGCCGATTTGGCTTTGCGACTCGCCGAGAGCCTCGCCCTCCCGAGGTTGAACGGCTTCTTGGTTATCGACCCGCAACATCTTTTGGGTTGACGACGAGTCCGTCGCGCCGAGCACCCAGCCGCTGATACAACGCGTAATCGATGTTGTGGAAGTAATACTGAATCGAGCCATCTCCCAGCAGGACGTTGGCCCCGCGTCCGTTGTGGTTCGATCGGAAACCGTAAGCATAGGATTCTCCCCAACTGGTACAGACATGGCCTAGCACGGTCTTGCCTGGATCAATCGATTCGTGAGCGTAAACTTGAGACTCGCCCACGCCGCTGACCGGAGATCCGATGGGTGAGGAAGTTCCGACGGTCTCGCCTTGCCCCAACGACCATCCACGATCCCAGGCGTGGCTTCGCTCATCAGGCAGGATTTCACCCGCGAAGATGGTGTTCGACAGGCCGTCAGAAATCTCACCATAGGAAGCACCGTAGTAGGTATTGGAAAACGGACCTGAAACGTGCCGCGGCTCCCAGCGGTCGCCGTGCCAGGCGTGTCCTGGATTCCGATCGCCCGGTTGGTCAAAGAAATCACCCTCCCATAAAAAGATTCCTTGATTTCGACATCCACCGTCGGTTCGCTGGGCACCCCAACTGAAACCATAGCAATGCATGGCCCGGCCGCCTTCGGAATACGCCTGGTTGTTGCGGAACTTGGGAGAGTCCGACGAGGGACACCACAGGTTGGGAATGAACACGTGATGTATCCACTGCTCCTTGCGCCCCGTCGTGACGGCGGTGTACGTGTTGTCGGGAATGAAATCGTCGACCGCCTTATTGCGGAACCCAAGTTGGTCTTCCCAGTTGTTGGTGGCTTTCTTCATCTTGTCGAACAGCGCTTGGCGTTCCATGTAGGGCAACAGCTTGACGAAGATTCCGCCCTTGGTGCCGTTTTGCCAGTGGCCCTGTCCGTTGGCCGTGGGGGCCCAGTTGTTGTCGCACAACGAGTTGAACGGCAACTGCTTGTAGGTGTCGTTGTAGTTGTGCAGAGCGACGCCGATTTGCCGCAAGTTGTTCGTACACTGCGACCGCCGCGCGGCTTCACGTGCGGCTTGCACGGCCGGCAGCAGCAACGCGATCAAGATACCGATGATGGCAATAACCACCAGCAGTTCGACCAGCGTGAACGCCGGTCTTGGTTCCAAATGCCTAGGCCTCTTCATGCCAGTTCCCTCACCAAATCAGAAACACGAGATACATTTCAACGCTAGTTGGACATACGCAGTTAGTTAACTGCGCCCGGCGCTGCCGAGTTCACATCCAGCATTCACCTTTTTTGAGTGCGCCATTTTTCGGGCGTGTTTTTTGGGTGTGATCGTGCAGCGACCGTGCTTGTTCCTACTCACCACAAACACGGCGATCACAAAAAAGTTTCGGACGAACTTGAAAATCGGAACAGAATTTAATCTGACTTTTATGTGACTCACTATTAGAAATCTAGATTTTTCATACAAAGTTTATGAAACAAAAAAAACGTGCTTGGCGCGCGGCCGTAGCGACCATCGCGATCATTCACAAGCCGGCGGACCGCGGCGATCGGTCGCCAGCGCGCGAAGCGGGGCAGTCCACTTGCTGTAACATACGCAATCCTGAAAATTCTTCGATTTTGCTTCATGATCTTTGCTCCTAAAGGCATGACGCCAACACGAGTTAGCTGCAAAGGCCGCGCGCGAATCCGCCGGTCAGCACGTTTGCAATTGTGCAACCATTCCACGCGATGACGCCGCCGTAAGGCCGCACGAATCCCCAGGACGACATGGCGACACGGCCCTTGCATTGGTAGCCCCTGCATGCGCGCCACCCGTCGAAACGGCGGCACGACGCTACGCATACGACACGACTCCGTGCACGACACACTATTCCAGGCAGCCGCCTGACAACATCACGGCGAATTGCCCAGCGCCCAGCGCGTCGCACGCCCCATTCACATTCCGTCATTTTACCACATTCTCGGCAACTCTGCCGAATTGACTTCAAAGCCACGATCACTCGTGTTCAAGAGACTTAGGATCGTTCGCGAAACAAGTGTCGCGTTTTGATCAGCCGTTGGGCGTTAGCCCCGGTTTTCCAGAACCGGACGCTAACGCATTCCGGCGAACGGGACACTAATTGCTCGAACGATCCTAAGTGATTGATCCTGCCGCCTTACCAACGCACATCGGCGGGGAGACTCGCGCTGCGTCGTGCAAGAAATAATGAATCGAATTCGCGTTCAGCTTGCGGGCCCTAGTGAGAGCATCGGACGAGTTCTTTTGATCGGGCACGAGTCTACTACCCGGCGCATCTTGAGCGTATGCGGCAAAATTATTGGCGAGCATAACAACTGCCCTAATGAAAACTTATGTCGCGACCCCACCGCGTCCATTTTTGTCCACCGTTTTGAAAACCGTGAAAACGGCGACAGCATGTAGCTGCGGGTGCCAGCCCGCAGATTGAGGGAGGATCTTTCGTCAAGCCGCGAGAGCGGCGAAAGCAGTTGAGTAATGTTGCTGGATTCGTCGTCCTGTCGCCGCTTCGCAGCCGCCGCCAGCCCCGCCGATCAGCATTCCGGTGAAAACATTGGGACTCGCGACGGTGCGTTCTCACTGAGGGATCGAAAACGGTTCGCATTGGGTGCTGGACGTCGTGTTCGGCGAGGATGCAAGTCACATCCGTACCGGGCACACCAGCGAGAACTTTGCCTTCCTGCGTCGTTTCGTCACCAGCGTGATTCGACGAGACACTTCGAAGTGCAGCCTAAAGGCCAAACGAAAACAAGCCGCACGGAACACGTAATTCCTTCAAAAACTACTGTTCGCACGCCCTATTTAATGCGATGATTCTGTCTGCGGGGACTGTGACAAATTCTCTTGGGGTCAGGAATTGTAATGTGGCGCAAACTATTATTCCTCCTACGATGGGCGCTCATTGGTTGTGTATTTGCAGTTCTTGTATTTGTCATGTTCGCGGGGGTGGCGACCGAAAATTGGGGTGGATTTTCGGTCAGCGGATTCGAATTTCAAGCTCGCTATGAACACGGGTGGCCGATGACGTTTCGCGAACGAGTGGGACCAGTCGGCCACCGATTCGTGTTTTGGGAAGGGGAAGGAGACGTAAACTGGCTCGCACTTTTCGCGGACATTTCATGTCTCGTCACCGGCACTGCACTTCTGCTAACGCTTGCGGCTTATCGGAAGTTCTTCCGCAGATTTGGGTTCAAGTCGTTGTTAGTTCTTATGGCGATTTTTGCGATTGGAGCATGGCGAGTTTCCAATCAATTCTGGACGTGCCGTGCCGAAGAGCGCGTGGCGGCATGGCTTGAATCAAAAGGGTGCGGTGTAGAATACTCGTTCGCCGGTCCAAAATGGCTCACGAGGCTAACCGGCAATCCCTTCCCTGTTGGAGACGAGTTTTCGGTCGTTCGTGTGCTCCATGTTGCCGAGGACTTCCCCACACCTGTTGAAGAGCTTAAGAACAAACTAATGCAACTTCCGCATCTCCAGGAGCTCTCTCTTAGTCGTTCAAACGTCACTGACAGTGACCTCCAGTCACTTCTGTCGTGGGACATCGCAAAGCAGCTCAGGTCGTTATCACTCGACGAAACTCAGATTTCGGACAAGGCCTTAGGAAAGATCGGAAACTGCCAATCGTTGACGCACATATCCGTAGCCTACACGAATGTTGGCGACAAGTCCTTGAACCATCTACGTCAATGTCGGGAGCTGAGGAGTATCAATGCCTCGGGAACCCAACTGTCAGCCGGATGTGTTGCTAGCCTTCAGGCACTCAGAAATCTGCGCGAATTACAATTGAGAAATGTTGATATCCCGCCGGAAGAGCATTGGCGATTTGAGCAATTAGCCTTGCCTAGCCTAAGAGTTACGCAAAAGAAGAAAAATGGTCCTTCTGAAATGAGGGACGCGCTGCGTGATCTTGAATTGGAGTTTGGGTTGTAGCGGCATCTTACCGTCATCAATGACAATGATGACGACACCGACACGCGCGCTTATTCGGCCTTCGGAGAAGTTACCAAGTGTACCGGCAACAGTACATTTCCATTTCAGTTTGTGGGGTGGCATGGTAGTGTGAACGCAAATTGCCTCCTCAACTTACAGCACGCTACCGACCGCGAGTATAGGCCTCACGCGAGATTACCGTCTCCTGGGACTGTTGCCAGGTTCAGTTTGTGGATTGTGAAAGCCTCATTAAACTTGCCACGACCAGTATCACCGGTGCTTCCGGTGCTTGTTGACATGTTGAATCTCAATTTCAGCTCACTCTACCGAAAGTCAATCTTTGCAGCCCTCTTTTTGTTGGCTGTTTCGACACATTTCGCTGCCTTGGCAGGGCCGCCGTCGGCGGTTGACCGGTTGAGTGGCAAGTTGAAACGGGATCTGGGGTTGGATGACTTGATCCAGTTGCTTGGAAATAGTGATCCTCATTTACGTATGAGAGCGGCGTTGGCGGTTCGCGATTTTGAAGAGAACGGCGAACCCGCGGTGGATGCCCTCTTGTTGTTGCTGCATGATCCAAACAACGACGTTCGGTCAACCGCCGTGGATGCACTCCGTGAGATGAAGCTGCCAGGTTCGGCATCGAAAACACTCTTAGGCTTAGTGGAAAATGACCCCGATGAAAGCGTGCGAGCCTATGCGGCATTTGCCTTGCGAAACTTGCCGGCCTACAGTGACGAGATGGTTGAGATTCTCGGCGGATGCGTGGAGGCAGCCTCGCAATCCAAGAGTATCAACGCCTCCAATTACATGTCCGCGATCTTGACGTCACTGGGCGCGATTTCAAAGAGATCGGGGCGGGGGCGAGATCTCATGATCGACATTTTCCTAGGAGAGCCCGCCGTCGATGACTATTCGCACGGCGTCGCAGCTCAATCGCTGCTCGACGTTCAAGATCTTCGGAAATATGCTGCTCGGATAATCTTGGCCGTGGACTGGCGAAGGTTGGTCAAGAAACCGTTGCACCATGTGACCGTCAACGACGTTAAGACGTTATCGGTCGTCTACAAGGCAACGGAGCAACCCGATATCGGTTTCTATTTGGAGAGGGTCGTTTCGAGCCACCTGGTTGACGATGTTGTCCGCATGGAAACGATTGGTTCGCTGCAGTCGATTCGCAACGAAACCATGGACGGGCGAATTTCCCGTCACCTTTTGAAGATCCTTGATCGATGGAGGAACGGAGATGACGGAGTGTCCAGGTCTGCTCGCGCCTCCATGCGTTTTTTCGCCGATCGGCGTGAAGCATCTCAGAATGTGATCGACGCAATTCTCGACTCTATTGCCGTGAGGAACGACACAGCCAACGATGCAATCCGGACACTGGGAGAGATTGGCCCATCGGCACTCAACGCAGTCCCCATTCTCGAGCGCAAAGTCCTAACCAAAGATCCGCGAACACGATTCTTGGCCGCTGTCAGCCTGTGGAAGATCAATCGCGACAAGGCGACTGTGTTACCGATGATGCTGGAGCTACTGCAAACCAAGAACGAAGGCAGCGATTTCTTGTACGGTTTTCGGCGGAAACGTTTCAATGCCCGTGTCCGCGCCGATGCCGCGAGCTTCCTTGGAACCATGGGTGTTGGTCCACTTGAGGTTGTGCCAGCGCTGTTCCAATGTCGCGATGATGAGTTTTTCGCCGTCCGGGACGCCGCGGAAAAGAGTATCTCGACGATTATTAAGCAAGCCAGTGATTGAGATGCCGCAGGTGCAATTCCACGTCTTATCAAGCCCCGCAGTTTCCGCGTACGGCTCAGGCCAGAGCGGCGAGAAAGGCTTCTCTGTAGGATTCTTGCATTCCCAACTCCAATCCGGCTTATCCCAGCGCTGACGTTGGCCCTTCTTGTTCCTTTTGTTCTTTTTTGAGCGGGTTGGCACAAGATCATTCTGTAACATGGCAGTATTCCTCTGGACGAATCTCGCCCCTCTTTTCCCGCCTTTCTCCCTGTCAATGTGGCTGGCCTGACACAACCGAGATTCGTGTTAGACTGACCACTCTACCAATCATTCAAGTAGGCCACAGTCGCGAGGAATTACATGCACCCATCCACATCTGGTCGAGTCATCTGCGTGCTCACTGTTCTGATCGCGGGAACTGCGGTGGCAGAGGACAAGCCAGCAAAGAAAGTGGAGTTAAGCGAGCGTCTGATGCTCGTCCGCCTTTCCGCATCCTGGGGGCCCAGCAAAGGCCCGGATGGCAAGTCAAAAAGCGTTTCCACGGCGGTGGTTCCCCAAGAGATGGTAGACGTCGTGCTGGCCGACGCGGCAACTTGGTACGCTTCGAGAATCGACGCTGGTGCCCAAGAGAAACTGCTAGAGATGCTCAAGGAGCGAATTGGCGGACGCGGACCGAGTGCTTCCTTTCAGCGAAAGCGAAAGTCAGACGGAAGCATTGAGATTGGCGATCCCCGCTCGTTCGTCACCCGCGAACTGATGGGCGGCCCGCGGGTCGGCTTCGAAGTGGGTGTATGGCAACCAAAGGCCCAACCCGCCAAACGCATCAAAGACGGATACAGGTGGAAGCTGAGTTGGATGATCCAAGTAGGGTGGCAAGAGCATCGCCGTCGCTATCGCATCGATGTCGCCTTGAAAGGCGCTCTCGATAATGAGTCAGGCGGCATCCGCTACCAGGCCAACTGGGTGGGCCCGTATGTAGAAGAGCCCGTAGACTTCGATCAAATCTCACGCGTCAAAGAATGACCGTCAACAAGCGCGCCTGTCCGCCTTTCATCCCGCGGCCTTCTCCTCTGTCCCGAAACTCGCCCTGGTGGATACGAACGTAACCGACATTTCGTCGCTGGCCAATTTGACGCAGTTGCAAACGTTGCACCTTTCGGGAACCAAAGTGGCCGACCTTTCCCCGTTAAGCAAACTGACGCAGCTAGAGATCCTGACCCTCAGCGGAACGGAAGTGACCGATCTCACCCCGCTGGCGAGTCTAACGCAGTTGGAAGTACTTTACCTGATGGAAACGAAGGTGACCGACCTGACCCCGCTGGCGAAACTTGAGAACGTTGAAATCTACATTGATGATGTTGGCCAATTAACCATTCCCGCGGCATTAAAGGGCCGAGTCCACTGAGACACGAGAAATTTGCTGGCGGTTAGAATCGTCGGCAGAGCCCGACGCTTGGGAACTAAAATCCTGATGGCAGACCAACCCAAAAGAAGAAAACGTCGCTGGTTGTCGTTTAGCCTGCGGACCTTCCTTGTCGCCGTGTTTTTGATCGCGGTTCCGATGGGTGTCGTGGGCCATCGCTGGCATCGTTATCAACAGCAAGAGGAGGCAATTGAAGAGCTTGATGCCAGCTCATGCCGGATTGAATTCCATCAAGAATCCCTTCCGACACGGTGGAAGTGCTTGCTTACCGGCGAACAGTTGGCCGGTAGTGTTCGGAGGATCGACTCCAATGCCTTTTGCAGCAACTTCGGTCACTATCCTTTTGTTGCGCGTGAGATCGATCTGCATTCCCTGCGAATGTTCGGCAGGCTGGAATACGTGTCCTTGTACAACTACGACGAACCAGATCTCCGCCCGCTGGCGGGTCTGCCTCAATTGCGTGAACTTGAAATCTCCGCCCCCAATGCGGAAAGCATCACTGGGCTTCACAAATTGTGGCGGCTGGAGAGACTCAACCATTCCGTAATCGACATCGCACCGCTGGCGGAATTGACTCAATTGAAAGTCTTGTCCCTCAATGGCGTGCCAATATCGGACATCACCCCGCTGGCTGAACTGACTCAGTTGCAGGAACTCGACCTCACGGCCACGGACGTAGCCGACCTCACTCCGCTGGCCAGATTGACGCAATTGAGGTATCTCAATCTTAGTGCAACCAAGGTGACCGATCTCACCCCGTTGGCGAAAAGCCAGAGAAAGGGGACATTCTACTTTATTGACGAGGCTCTTCAAGCAAGAAGCAGTGACTTACATGAAATCCACAGATCAGCTAGTCCAGGAAGTCAGAAAACAGTTCGGTGAATCCTGTCCGAATGGCACTCTTCTTGCTTGGAATGAAAATAGGTTCTTTCCTTCGCTCACAAAACTTTGTGCAGAATGCAAGGTAAATAACTGCACGGACTTCAATTACTCGTACTGCAACAGTTTCGAGATAGAGCCAAGTGTAACCCTAAAAGAGCATGTTTACATCGTAACATTCAAGACCAGCTTCGTTCTCGATGTCTATTCGCTTCATGTGACGAGATACTCAAAGGATCGAAGGCATGGAAAAGTCGTTAGGGAGCAAGAGTGTGCTGACCTGATGCCCATAATGGAGACGATTCGGCAGTTTGCCGAGAGGGAGGGTTTTCAAGAACTTCGCAGTACAGACCATGACGTCATTATTGACGGAATATCGCTTGAATTGAGCGATGTGGCGACGCTAGGGAAATGCTTGTTCGATGACTTTGAATAACGAAAGTACTTGACTCGGGATGAATGCGATTGGCCCCTTTTTATCACGCCCATTTCTAAAACGTCGTCCTGTGCTGACCCAACGAGTCTTGCTGCGGGGTTTAAAAGGGGGTCTAAAGGGGACATTCTGCTTTATTGACGGGCAGCGCTGAGTTTGCTAGTTTGAGTGTATGCCGAGAACGTCGCGAGCCTCCGTTGGGAACATTTGCTATCACGTACTCAATCGTGGTAATGCGCGGGGAGTCGTCTTGAGTGTAACCGACGATCCGGCGCAGATGTTCAGAGAGCGATGTTCGCGTTGGGTGAGT
>JAJDEH010000348.1 GCA_029259935.1 Planctomycetota bacterium | reverse complement strand
CGCCGAGTCCAATCATGTCGTACGAAAACACAACCGCGCCCATTCGGGCCAACGTTGCACATCGATACTGTTGATCCGGCCGCAACCGACCGCCACCAGGACCGCGGGCGTGACCGTGTGGGCAAAGCACAGCGGGATGCGGCCCTTGCTTGCTAAGCGGCCGGTACAAACTTCCGTAGACATAAAACCCAGGCCGGGCTTCAAACGTCGCTGACTCGACGGAGTAGCCGTCGTATTCGCGTTTCTTGTGGACGATCGGATTCAACGGCGTTCGCTTTGGCAACGGATCGAGGTTGGCACCGACCAGAATTTGTTTGCGGATTTTTGCGGCCCGGTCTTTCCACTCGGCGAGGTTCGAATAAGTCGCGGCCATGCGAGCAAGCTGCTCGATCGCGTCCGCTTCGGAGTGATAATGGCCACGGCACAAAATCGGAGCGGTGTCGTTCTTTTGCTCGGCCAGCAAAGTTGTGGAGCCAACGAGGACGATGACGCCTGCCAAGACGGTGAAGCCCGTCAAACGGTGAAGCTGCATTTTTCAGTTTCCTTATTCTTCAATCATTCGTTCTACTGTCTGTATGATCCGCGGATCTGTAGAGTGTCATTTCGGTAGTGACTTGGTATCTTATCCTGCGAGTGCTTGCTACGCATCCCTTTTCCGTGGCGACTTGTCCTGGAGTTTTCAATGTCCAACACGTGCATCTCCGAGTCGGACGCGAATCGTCGAGAGTTTTTGATTGGTCTTGTCGCCGGTAGCGCGGGATTGAGTGCTATTTGGCGTGGCGGCGATTCGATTCAGGCGGCCGAGTCGAAGGCATTGGACGTGGCGCGACGTCAAGCTGCCACGCGACGGCGGAGAGTGATCTATAACAACGACGGAGACGACATCTGGGCCAAGGATGCGGTCACCGAGGAAAGATTTCTAGCGCTGCGGCACGCGCCGCTCGTCGGCACGCACGTCGACAGCATCTTCTATTGTACGACTCAAAGTTTCAATCATTTCTCCCACGACACGCAGGTAGCGGAGGTCTTCGACGCCAAAACGGGTAAATTCGCCAACAACAATTTGAACACGTTTCTCGCGAAGAAAACGGACGGGCTTCGGATGTCGAGCCAGTTTGCGCGCAAGCATGGCATGGAAACGATGTGGACGTTGCGGATGAACGACATTCACGACGCCTGGACGCCTGAGTTTTTACCCCGGTGGAAACGGCAGAGCCCTCGGCGGATCATGTCGACTTTGGAAAAGGGAAAGACGTTCAACGATCGCCGCCGGTTGTGGAGCCTCGTCGACTTCGAGCATCCCGATGTCGAACCACGATTGCTGGCGATCGTTAAAGAAGTGTTGCAGAACTACGACGTCGATGGCATTGAACTGGATTTCTTGCGAGCCCCCTTTTACTTCCGCACAGCCTACGAAGGAAAACCGGCGACGGACAAGCAACTCGACATCTTATCGCATCTGACGAAAGCAATCCGAACGTTGGTGCTTCACGAAAGCGAGCGGCGGAGAAAACCTATTCTACTTGCGATGCGAGTCCCCACCACGGTTGCCCTGTGCCGCAAGATCGGCATCGACATCCGCTCATGGCTGGAAGAAAAACTGATCGACGTTTTGGTGTTGGGCGGCGGTTACATCACGTTTGATGTCAACGTGGGCGAATTGATCACCCTTGGTCATGAACATGCCGTGCCGGTCTATCCATGTCTGAGCCAGTCGGGACTGATGTATCGGCCGCCGCGCGGCAAATCAACCAAGCAGCCGCCCGAGGCTTGGTTGGGAGCCGCGTCTCGGCTCTGGGACGAAGGTGCCGATGGTATCTACACATTCAACCTGTTTCCCGGTCCGGGCACTGAAGAAGACCGAAACTACGCGCGAACCGTGCTCAGCAAGATCGGATCACGGAAAGAACTGCGTGCTTCGACGATTATGTACGGCATGTCCGATGCCGGTCATTGGTTTCCGTCGCATTATTGGGCGAAAGACGCGGCCGATTTTTCTGGCTCGCTTCCCTTGGTGATTAAGCCCAACGAGTACACTCGGACCTTCATGATCGTGCCGGAAGACCTAAGCGGAGCAGGCTTTGGCGTGACGGCTGAATTACGCGTCGACTTCACCGGGTTGTCAAAGGAGAGCGAACCGGAAGTCTTGTTCGGCTCCGCGAACTTCGGATCACAAACGGGGGGCGAGCAGGTTGCCGGAATCCGACGTTTCACATGCCGCGTCCCGATTCAGGCGATTTCACAAGGACGTAATCGGGTAATGGTCAAGGTGAAAAAGCCGGGAGCAAAACTGGCCGGTGCCGAACTTTGGATTCGACGTTCCTAGCAGCCTGTTGAAAAACTCGAACTCAATGAGGGTGGCTGGGGTTGAGCGGTAGCGAACCCCCAGTAAATTGCGATCTGGGGGCTCACTTTCGTTCGACCCCAGCCACCCAACTCCATTATTCAACGGGCTCCTAGTTGTTCGCGCTTCACCTACAATTTGAAACACTTCAGATTCCCGTCGCGGTCTTTGCAATAAAGCCGACCATTGGAAAGCACAATGTGCGGCCAAACATCTCGCGAGAAGATGCTGCCTGTCTTGGCAAGCTCCGTATATTTTTTCGGCGAACGCTCTGCCGTTTCCACCAATGTCAAGTCGCCGTGCTTCGCCCAAACAATCAGACGGTCGTCTTTCGTTGCAATGCACGAGGCCGTATCGCCATAAAGCCCGCCGCGCCAAATCGGTCGGCCGGTTGCGAAATCAAGGCAATACAAACCTCTCCAGCACCAGTAGACGTGCCCTTTATGGATCACCGGTGTACACACGCCCGAAGCGTACGGCTGTCGCCAAACCTCGCGCGCGCCTTTCCTGGTCACGTCAATTCGGCAGATGGAGTACTGGTTGTACTCGGACGTGATCACGATCGAATTGTCCCGCACGGCCGGCGTTGCAATGCTGTTGGCGAAATCGGTGACCCAAGGAAACTCGGCCAGCGTTTCTCCTTCGTGACCTTTGTCCAACCGCGCGATCAGCAAATTGCGAATCGTGAGCACGGCGACGCAGGGCACACCTTCCACCGTCATCGGAACCAGTCCGCCCGTGTGACCCGCGGGATCCCTCGACTTTGACGTCCAAAGACGCTGCCCCGTTCGCGTGTCGAAGGCCATCAGAGTGCCCTCGTCGTCGCCAACTTCGGCGATGAGCCAGTCGTTGTACACCAGCGGCGATGTCGTGTAGCCGTAGTCACGCAGCCTGCGTGACCCCACCAGTGGCCGTTGTCCTACGCCATATTCATCGTAGAAATTGATGCCCCATACTCGACGGCCCTTGTCGTGCGTAGCCCAACAGTTCAGGTCGCCGTCCGTACTGAGTGTGTAAACATAACCCGTCTGTTTGTCATACGCCGGACTCGCGGAGGGACCAGCATATAGCCCTTTGTCGCCCTCGCTATGTCGCCCGTATTCCGGGCACTCGTAAGACTGACGCCAAATCAAATTGCCCGTGGCAGCGTCCAAACAAGAGACGAAATCCTTTTCATCTCCCCAGCCAATCGTGAACAGACGGTCACCAACCACGATGACCGAACTAGAACCGAGGTCAACTTTGCCGCTCCAAAGAGCTTCTTGGGGCGGCCACGCACCTCGATCCCAGCCGGAATCTTCAGCGACGACCCCGTCACGATTTTGGCCACGCCAATGTGGCCAGTCCTCACCACGAACAACGTGGACGAAAATGAGCATCATCGCAACTGCAAAGAGATGCTTCGGCAATGGCTTGTCCGTTATCACTCTCATGGACTCTGGTTGGGCTCTTCTCATTTTGATCGCCGTGATTTCCATCACGCCGCCTTTAGCGCCCGATTGGACTGCCTGGTGGAGCTGCATCTTCGTGAGGCGGTTTCGCGGGTGTGTGTGGACGGTTCAGGAAACGATTGATCTTGTCGACGATGGCTGCGGCGTGGACTTTGCCGAGCGTTTGGTCGTTGTCCGCTTGAGTGTTGAGGTCGATGGCGATTGATCGCAGCATGGCGGTTGCTGTGGCTCGCACGCTGTCGCTAGTTGTTGTGTCACCGGCGAGTTTAATCAGACGCTGGACGAGAACCCGCTGAACGATGCGCTGACATTCTCGCGAGCGTTCATCTTTAGCGACCGGTTGCTTCATCACGCTGGAAACGATTCGGGCAAACACCGTGTTGATATCCCATGACGGTTGCGGATAGGCGGCCAGTCTCGCCATGCGTTGTGGTTGGAGCAGGTGGCTCAACGTCTGATCCGCGGCGATCCGCGCGGTGGCGGATGGATCGAAAATCATCGCGGTCCGAGTTGGGAATCGTTCACGGTCATCGAGGCTGGAGAACGGTTTGGGTGGCAGCGAACTGAGCAGCCGTCGCGGGATCAGCAGGGCGTCGACGTCAAGCGTCTTGAGCAGTTCGTTCAGCGCTTGCTTTTGGCGTTCGACGGGAACGGGTTGCACCGCGGTTCCGTTTTCTTCGGAGGTGGCGTAGCGGTAGTCGAAGCCGCCAATCAGCTTGGCGGTCGCGGCAACTTGATAGCGGTGATAAAGGTAAATTGGAACCAGCACCATCTCCAAATCGGCAAGCGGTTGGCCCTTCAACAAATCGTCAGCGCCCAACTGCTCAAGCGCCAGCCGGCGGACTTTCATTAGGTGCTGCAACTCGGCAATCGGGTCGCTCCCGTTATCCCACAAGTTCGCAAGTGGATGCGCCGCGCCGCCGGGTCGAGCGTCAGGATCGCTCAAATAGATGAGGCCCCGCTTGCGCGCGTCAGCTATTTGGCTTGCCAGACCTTCCGCTTCACTCTCTTCATCGGCAAAAACTGTGTACGCGTAACGAACCATGAACCGGTCCCACTGGCCGACTCCAACACCATAGGCATCGCTGAGATCCAGCTTGCCGTCGTTATTGATCTTCACGCGCGGCGCGGGATAGTCCATGACAGATGCCCGATCACCGTAGGTGCTGGCCGCGAAGTTGTGCGAGAAGCCCAGCGTGTGGCCGACTTCGTGGGCCGACAACTGCCGAAGTCTCGCGAGCGACACGTCGAGCGGATGGATGGCGTCGTCAAGCAGCGAGAGGGCATGATCAGCTCCACAGCCGGCAATGCCGCAACCACCGCACAGTCCCGTCCGGCCAGAAGGTTGAGCTGAAGTCAGACCGTCCACAATCAAGCGGTCTTGCCGCACTCGAAGCGAGCCCAGCAGCACGTGCCCCTTGATGATCTCACCCGTTCGCGGGTCAACGACCGACTGCCCGTAGCTCCAGCCGCGTGTGCTTCGATGGACCCATTGAATGACGTTGTACCGCACGTCCATGGGGTCCACGTCTTCGGGCAGCATGCGAACCTGAAAGCCATCAATGAACCCCGCCTCTTCAAACGCAGCCGACCACCAGCGCGCTCCATCCAGTAATGCGTCGCGGACCGGTTGAGGCGTGGCGGGATCAAGGTAGTAGACAATCGGCCTGATGGCCGGGCTCTTTTTCTTGGACGGGTCAGCCTTCCGCAAGCGGTGCCGCGTAATGAACCGCTGAGTCAACGGCGCGTCGAGCGGAGCGGAATAATTCGCGAACGTAATGTTGAACGAACCGACTCGCGGGTCGGCCACTCGCGGCCGATAACCGGCTTCCGGCAGTTGTACGAGCGAATGATGCAATCGTAGCGAAAACGCGTCGCCAGCGGCCGCGGTCTCGCGGACTAGCGGACCGGGCTTGTCGCTGGCGAACGTGAGCGTCGATTCCAATTCCGTGTTCCGTGGAAACGAACGGCAACGAGCGAGCGAGACGAAGCTGCGATCCTTGTCGAGTTTGAAGTCGCCCTGTTGCGCGGCCTTCAGTTTGCTGACGACTCGGTGGGCGTCTCGAATCAGCAGAGAACTCGCATCCACCAGGCATCGATCACCCGTCCGGGCCACGATGTCCGCCGACCAGAGGACGGAGTCCGCGAAGGACTCATTGACGGCTCGCCGTTCGAGCGGATTCGCCGTCACCGCACGATATCGCAGATTCTGCTCAATTAGAAAAACTCGCTTGCCAACGCGTTTGAACCGAACCACGCGACTCTTGCCCCATTGGCCACGATCAAGCCCCACCGGGTTCGAACCGAGTCCACTACTCAGCCCACTGGCATACAGAAAATCCTTGTCCCAGTTCTCAATTTGCAGCCACACCTTGCCCGCGTCATCATCACGAAAGATGGTGAAGAACCCGTCGACCGCCGTCAGGTCCTCGACTTTTTCCGCCAGCGACGGCAGGGACTTACCTTTTTCAGCCGGCTTGTCCTCAGCGACAGTCGTCGTACAGAGAATCAGCAGCAGTAGTGGCGTAAGAGATTTGATGATGGAGCCTCCGGAAAGATGATCGGCATGTCAAACATTTCATTTAGGAAAGCGTTTACCCGCGTTTGCGTCCCATGGATCAATCTGTCGCAGTCTCTTGGGATTCAAGATTCAATAACAACCGGTTAGGTCGACGTGTCGATAGCGGCCAGGTCGAAACGATCCAGAATTAGTCTATACGCCAACACCACCATTAGCCAGAATCGGGCGAACATCGCGGTTGTACGCTTGGAGGAGAGGCTGATCCATCTATCGTTTCAATATCTTGACCGGATGTCCGCGCCAAACGCAGTCGCCAAACGCGTTCCCGCTCTACTTATTGCAAGGTTGCAAGGCTGCCCAGTTCCACCGGGCGCATTCCGACCAGAATCCGAATTCTACGTTGAATTCCACTGTACGCCCTTGCCGTGGTAGACTTTTGGTTGCTTCTGCAGCCCCACCCAGCTAACCCATCCCAACGGATCACACCAACATGAAGCGGACGCTGCTATCGACGTGCGCATTCGCTTTGCTGAACGCTTCTTATTGTGCAAAGGCTATTTCCGCGGACTGGCCGATGTGGCGCGGCGATGCCAACCGGAGCAGCAAACGGACAAAGAGGACAAAATTGAATTACTCATACATCACCATTATCATCGTTGCGTTCGCGACGAGTGCGTTGGCCCAAAATCGTATGCAACCAGAGTTGTTCGACGTTCCCGAAATTCGGTCGTCGTGGGATGATCTTACCGAAGGAATCAAAACGAAAGAGGACTGGCACCGGCGCCGAGCCGTGCTTAAGGAGCGATATCTTCAGTTGCTCCGCGATGAACACAAGCCAAAAAAGCCGCCACTGAATTTGCGTGTGCATGAAGAAGTGGTCGTCGATGGCATGTATAAGCGACAACTAATTAGCTATGCCGTCGAAGCCGGTGAACGCGCCCACGCGTATCTCGGCATACCACTTAAACTCTCGGGCAAGGCGCCAGCAAATGTCGCGCTCCACGGAACAATTGCGAAAGGCAAGCAACGAGACGCGGGCCTAGTCGACAATCCCGACAAAGCATACCTCGATCACTTGTGTCGTCGCGGCTATGTCGTTATCGCGCCCGAACATTTCGTTTCCGGCCACCGCACGCCGGTTGAGGGTCCGTACGAAACTGGACAGTTCTACAAAAAACATCCGCGGTGGACGGCGGTCGGTAAATTCACTTACGAGCATTCGATTGCGATCGACGTACTGCAGAGTCTCGATCAAGTGGACGGCGAGCAAATCGGCGCTCTTGGCCATTCGCTAGGCGGACACGGAACGTTTTTCCTGGCGGCTTACGACGACCGCATCAAAGCCTCGGCCTGCAATTGCGGCGCATCATTCTTTCGCCATAACCCACGAGTCACCGCGTGGTCGCGAGATCGCTGGTACGTTTACTTCAAACCAATCCGCGAAGGACTACTCAAAGGTGAGATGCCCGCGATTGACTTTCATGAGATCATTGCCTTAATTTCCCCGCGCGCATTCCTGGATCTTTCTGGTCTTAATGACGGTCACGGGCCAACTCAACGTCAGCGGGTCTTGATGCTGATGAAGATCATGGAAGTCTATGAACTTGAAGAAGCTGCGGAGAACTTTGGATTCTATGTCCACGGCCGCGGCCATTCCGTCGCGCACGAGTCGCGTGAATTAATATACGGCTGGATGGACACGCATCTCAAGGCACAAGAAGCGACCCAGACGCGGCTCGTTGAAAATGAACCTAACAGTGACTAGCGGATTCACTCCAGGACAATAGGTTCGTGATGAGCGGGCATGTCCTACCGAAGGTAATTACGAAGAACTTCGATGAGAACCCTATCCATGATTTCCATGCGACGAGATTCGCTACCGATGTTCATTCTTTTGGTTACCGCCATGCGTTGCACGGCGGCCGATCCCATTTTAATTGCCCATCGTGGGCTGTTGCGACACGCACCTGAGAACACGCTGCCCGCTTTTGCAACCTGCTTGGAACTTGGAATCGGTTTTGAGCTTGATATTCGGACAACGAAAGACGGTCATCTTGTCGTGCTGCATGACGACTCCCTCGCACGTACGACCAACGGTGGCAATCGTTCCATCCGCGATGTCACGCTGGCCGAGGCTCAAAAGCTAGATGCCGGCAGTTGGTTCAGTCCTGCGTTCGCTGGCCAGCCGGTTCCGACACTCCAGCAGACGCTGGCCTTGGTCCGCGATCGAAAACGCGGGCCCACCATCATTGCTCTAAACGTCAAACATCTGACACGAGCCGGCGAAGATAAACTTGTCGGTTTGGTGGAGAAATACGGAATGCTCGACGAATCGTTCGCCTTCGATCAGGCCGATGAAATGAGTCGCCGTCTGAAGAAACTCAATCCTCGCTTCCGCATCGGTCAGAACGTGAAACGCGACGAGATGGAGACGCGGCTGAAAGAAGCCCTGCTCGATGTCTTCCTGCTGACATTCAGTCCTACGGCGAAGGAAGTCATGCATCTGCAATCGCATGACAAGCAAGTGTTGTTCAACTACGCCGGTTCAGGGCCGTCGCGCCGAAGCGAAGTCACTTGGAAGCAGGTCCGCGGCGCCGCCGTTGATGGCATGCTGACCGATTATCCGCTGGAGTGCCGCCGCCTGTGGCGCGAAAGCTCCAATTCGTCTTCAAACAAATAGATCATGGAAAACGCAGAGCGATCCATCATGCATCAACTGACCAGAATCACATTTTCCATCCTTTGCGCATCCGTCGCCTGCTTTGCGGCTACCGCATTTGCTCAAACTAAAGAGGCAGGCTTCACATCCTTGTTCGACGGAAGGACCTTTACAGGCTGGGAACATTCTGGCAACTGGGTAGTCGAAGGCGGGGCGTTCTACCGCAAAGAGAAAGGCGGCTCGCTGACTTATACCGCGGCGACCGTACCGGACGACTTTGAACTTCGCTTCGAGTGGAAAGTATCGAAGGGCTGCAACTCTGGTGTTTACTATCGGCCTGGGCAGGTCGAGTACCAAATCCTCGACAACGTGCATAGTCCTTACGGCGAGAATGCGCGTCAGGCAGCCGCGTCGATTTTTTTCTGCATGGCACCGTCCAAAGACGCAACAAAACCCTTTGGCGAATGGAACACGGGAGGCATTCTCTGCAAAGGCACGGTGATCGAACATTGGCTTAATGGCGAGCGGGTACTTTCGTTCGACTACGCGGATCCGAAATGGACGGATTACGTGAAACTGCTCGGCATTCGCGGCGGCGATCTCACGGGACGCGGCGGCCGGCTCTGGCTGCAGGATCACGGTCAGGATGTCTGGTATCGAGCCCTCCGCTGGCGCGAGATTCCGACCGATGAACGGCTCACGCCCGACCCGGCCTTCAAGCCTCTTCCGGTGACGGGCGCAGCCTTGGCAAAAGAGCAAGGCCGCGTGAAAAGGATGCTGGATGCGAGGAAGAAGCCCGCGAAAGAACCCACCAACGCGACAGAAGCTGCGGCGAAAAAAGCCAAAGCCGAGGCGGCGCTTGATGTGAAGTATCAGGTCTGGGTCAAAACTCTGACGCCCGCCGGACAGGCATGGGAACGTGTTCTGCAATCCGAGTTGGGCGGATTCTATCTGCCGATTCACAAGCGACAGAAGGTTGCTGGTCAATCCAACGCCTGGGATTTCGTCGAGGATGATCCGGCATTGCCGCGCGTACTGCTGATCGGCGATTCGGTTTCGCGAGCCTACACCCAAACCGTGCGAAACGAACTCGCCGGTAAAGCCAACGTCCATCGTGCTCCAGCCAATTGCGGACCGACCGCGACGGGCTTGAAGAAGATCGACGTCTGGCTTGGCGATGGCAAGTGGGACTTGATTCACTTCAACTTCGGCATCCACGACCGAAACACGCCGATCGCTGACTACAAGCAGCGGCTCGAACAACTCATCGCGCGTATGAAACAGACTGACGCGACCTTGATCTGGGCGAACACAACGCCAATCCCTGATCTGCCAAAAAAGAAATACACCGCCGCATCGATCGTTCAGCGCAACGCCGCCGCGGAAGCCGTGATGACGAAGCACAAAGTTGCGATCAACGATCTCTTCGGTGCGATCACACCGCGACTAGTCGAGCTGCAGAATCCGGACGATGTTCATTTCAACGGTGCCGGCAACACGTTTCTCGGTCAGCATGTCGCGCGATTCCTCGAACCCCGCCTGAAGCGACGTTTTGACTTCAGCGTTCGTGCCAGCGAGATCGACCCACGCGCGAAGGAACATCCGGAAATAGGATTCGTGTTCGCGGACGCAGAAGGCAAACCACAAGACTTGCAACACGCCGTGGTTGACACACGCGCGGCGTCACGCGGTAGGCTCGTGATCTGGCTCATGGGGCACAATCAGGGGTTGTTCGAACGCATCGGCGCTTTCGGGCTGCATGGCATCCAGCCGCACTACGCCAATCGCTGGTTCTCGAAAATCGACGCGACGGCAAGAGACGACGGAACCACGTTAGGCAAGATTCGACTCGAAGCCGCGACGGGCGAAGATCACAGCCCCCTCGTCACGATCCCAAATCCCGATGGCATGGCCGAGCGCTCCGTTCAATTCGTGAAGTGGCTCGCGAAGGAGAATCCCGAAGGTAAGTGGGACCAATTTCTGACCGATGACCAGAGCGATTTGTGTTGGGATAAGGTCATCATGTCCGGTATCTCGCACGGGTCCACCACGGCGGCCCGTTTTGCCAAACATCAGAAGGTGGCGCGCGTGGTCATGTTTTCCGGTCCACGCGATCAGTTCGAATCGTGGCAGGGCTTCCCTTCAGCAACTCCCGCGAATCGCTACTTTGGATTCACACACGTACTCGACGGCGGTTGGACCGGAGACCATTATTGCCGCTCATGGCAGATGTTGGGATTGGCCGTGTTCGGATCGATCGTCAAGGTGGATGAAGTCGCTGCTCCTTTTGACAATTCGAGGCGTCTAATCACCAGCAGCGACGTAGATAACAACCCACGCCGCGCCCACACGACCGTCGTTCCCGGCGGCTCGGCCGTCAAGAATGATCAAGGCGACTACATCCACGAAGCCGTCTGGCGTTACCTTTTCACCCATCCCGTTGATCATGTTGGCAAGCCCGTGCAGCCAGATCCCAACTGCCGGATCAACCAACGTCGTTGAACATTCGAAAGAAATCGGAGTCACCATGAAACGAACACACTATGCATTCTGTTTTGCGGTTTTCCTCACCGCGGTTGCCGCACCGCTGGCCATCGCCCAAAAGCGGACGTCTGACATTCCCTACGTGGACAATGGCCACAAGCGCCACGTTCTCGATATCTACACGCCGAAAAAACCATCCGAGAAGCTTCTGCCCGTGATGTTCTGGATCCACGGCGGCGGATGGCAGGTTGGTGACAAAAGCGATGTGGCGCTGAAGCCCAAGGTGCTGACCGAACGAGGATTCGTGTTTGTCTCGACGAACTATCGACTTCTGCCGGATGTAAGAATGGAAGAGCTGACGGCCGACGTCGCCAAATCGCTCGGCTGGGTGCATAAGAACATCACCAAGTATGGCGGCGATCCCGAGCAGATCTTTGTCGGCGGACACTCCGCCGGCGCTCAGTTGGCGGCTTTGATCTGCACCGACGATCGGTATCTGAAGAAAGAAGGCGTTTCGTTCGATGTACTCAAAGGTTGCGTTCCGGTGGATGGCGATACCTACGACATTCCGAAAATCATTATGACAGCCGAACACCGACAAACGCTCTACGGCGGAAAGATGTTTACGTTTGGTCATCGACAGAAATTCGGCAACGATCCGGAGAAGCACGTCGATTTCTCGGCGGTGACGCATGTGGAAAAGGACAAAGGCATCCCGCCGTTTCTCCTTCTGTACTTTCCCGGCAATCCGGACACACGAGCCCAGGCGCGACGTCTTGAGAGCGTGCTGAAAGCTGCAAACATTGCGGCGAAGGCGTATGGCAAAGGTGACAGCAATCACAGCCGCTTGAACAACGACCTCGGCAAACCCGACGATCCGGCGACGCAGGAGTTTTACAAGTTCCTGGACCCGCTCGTCGGACAGGAACAGTGAAAGCTGAACGATCACTTCGGGACTTGTTGTTGACGCTCTTTTGAGCGTTGCCTCGGGTACCGCTGCGAAGGTACTTTGTCGAACCGGCTACCGACTTGTGGCCCCGACCTGTGTCTCGCCCTCTTTTAGCGCGCTCTCTTGTGGCTTGCTGTTGCTCCAGCTCATTCCCGAGGCCTTTGCGCAACCTCACACCCTGGATCAATCGTTGATGAACAATACAAGGAACAGAGGAAAGCGTAGGTCAAGCTGAAAGGCAACGAGGCCGGAAACTCTGCATCTGTGCAGAGTTTGAGAAAAGGAGGTCTCCTTGAGAATTGCCGTAAATGCTTTGAAAAAAGCAGGTTGGGATCAATGGGCGACACGGGATTCGAACCTGTGACCTCTGCCGTGTGAAAGCAGCGCTCTAACCAACTGAGCTAGCCGCCCTTGCCTTGAGTTTATCGCAAGCTGACTTGTTTGGCCAGCACCGGAGTTCCGCCGAAATCCGAAGACGTGCGCGGGACCGCTCATGCCGTTTTAAGCCGCCTGCTGTTCGGAATTGCGCGACGGCATCTGAATTCATTCCGCGCCGCGCATCAGCCTCCGGCCGCGCCTTGTGTGTTGACATAGACGGAGTACACCGACGTGCTGCCGCACATGAACAGACGATTTCGATGTTTGCCGCCAAAGCAAACGTTGCCACAACGTTCTGGAAGATCGATGCGGCCGATCAGCTTTCCGTCGGCATTGAAGATCGCCACCCCATCCAGCCCGGCGGAGCCCATGCCCCAGCCAACCCACAGGTTTCCGTCGACATCCACTCGCAAGCCGTCGGGCGTACCGTTCGGTCCGGCGTTCACCAGCACTCGCTTGTTCGCCAGACGCGTGCCCTTGTCGATCACGTCGTAGGCTCGAATGACTCGGGGCTTCAGTCCGGCTTCCACAATGTACAGTCTCGATTCGTCGGGCGAAAATGCGAGACCATTGGGCCGATTGATATCGCCCGCGACCACGGCAAGCTTCTTCGTACTCGGATCCCAACGATACACATTGGTTGGCAATTCGAGCGCCGCGGGACGACCTTCGTAGAAGCCGAGTATTCCGAACGGCGGATCGGTGAACCAGATCGAACCGTCCGACGGGCAGACGATGTCGTTAGGTGAATTCAGCCGCTTGCCTTCAAAATGGCTGGCAATCGTGGTGATCGATCCGTCGTATTCCGTTCGAACGACTCGGCGCGCGAGATGTTCGCACGTTAGCAGCCGGCCTTGCCGATCGCGAGTATTTCCGTTGGAGTGGTTCGACGGTTTACGAAACACGCTAACCGCGCCGGTTTCTTCTTCCCACTTCATCATGCGGTTGTTGGGAATATCGCTCCACAGCAGAAAGCGGCCGTCGCCGAACCACACCGGACCTTCACTCCACCGCATGCCGGTCGCGATCCGTTCAACCTTGGCCAGCGACAGACGGTACTTCTCGAAACTGGGGTCGATAATCTTGATTCGTTCGTCCGGATACCGCGGACTCTCACGCCAGTCTCCGAACAAGCTCGAAGGCGTGGAAAGCGCCGCTGCCGCCGCGGCACCCGCGGAGATGAAGTTTCTGCGGGATAGCAAATCAAACGTGTCCATGGAATTACAGATCTATCCTAGTGCGGGTACGGTGGAGAAATTCGATCCCGCCATTGTAATAGAAAACGACACCGCGTTGGATTTGCTCGAGGGAACCGGCTCGCGCCGTGGAAGGTCCAGCTTGGAGTGGCAACAGGAAAACGGGCCATCGCTATTTCAAAGCGGCAGGAACGCATTCATAATGTCGTTTTCAATTTCCGCCGCCCAATCCATCCTCACCGTGATCCCCCATGCGAATAACCATCTGCCGAATTCTGCTAACGCTCGTTCTCGCCGGCCTTTGCAATGAAGGCGATGGTCAAGAATGGACCCGTTTTCGCGGCCCCAACGGTTCGGGAATCAGCGAAGCCAAAACCGTTCCCGTCAAATGGGCCGCGGACGACTACAACTGGATTGCGGAATTGCCGGGACGTGGCCATTCGTCGCCGGTGGTTTGGGGCGACAAGCTCTTTGTCACTTCATGCGACGACGAGTCGGCGACACGATATTTGCTGTGCATCAACACGAAGAGTGGTGCCGTGGACTGGCAACGTGAATTCAAATTTGCCAGCTACAAGAAACACAAGAACAATAGTTATGCGTCAAGCACTCCCTGTGTCGACGAAAACGCTGTTTATGTCGTATGGCATTCCAAGCAATCGTCGCCCTTGATCGCGCTGGACCATGCGGGCAACCCGCTTTGGAAGCACGACCTGGGACCGTATCTGCATGGCCAGGGCGGCGCGGCTTCGCCGATCGTTCATGAAGACCTAGTGATCCTTGCCCACGATCAAAAGGAGCCCAGTTTTCTGCTGGCCGTCGATCGCCAAACGGGCAAACCGCGTTGGCAGATTCCCCGTCAAGGTAAGCGAGCCTGCTATGCGACGCCTTGCGTCTTGACGTCCGCCGACCGCACGGACGAGATTATTTTCACGCATTGCTATGAGGGGATCGTTGGCGTCGATGCGAAAACGGGAAAACAGAATTGGCACATCGATGTCTTTGGCCGCGACCCACAACGTGCCTTGGCGTCACCCGTGCTGACCGACGACCTGGTCGTCGCCACCAGCGGCGGCGTCGGCGGCAAGCGGCAGCTGGTCGCGGTGAAACCTAGCGGGTTAGGCACGGACATCGCGGTCAGCGAACGCTTCCGTACCACGCGGCAAGCCCCGCACGTGCCGACGCCCCTTGTTTACAAACAGTGGCTGTTCATGTGGAGCGACCAGGGCATCGTTAGTTGCCTGGACTGCGCCACCGGCCAACCAATCTGGCAAAAACGCGTGGGCGGAAACTTTTTTAGTTCGCCAGTTTGCATCGACGGCAAACTTTACGGCATCGACCTGGACGGAAATTTATCCGTGATCGCGGCGGCGGCGGACTATGAGCTGCTGGCGCGAATTTCGTTGGGCCGGCGGTCGAAATCGACACCCGCCGTAAGCGGTGGAACGCTGTTCATCCGGACGGAATCCCACGTCTATTCGATTGGCGGCACCTGATGAGTCGCGGATGGCCGGTATGATCCAGGCAGTGCCCCCGCGACATTGCCAGAATACGTTCTAACCGTCACCGCTTATTCGCGGCCGCTCTTTTCCGGACCCTGGATGCAGTACAGCCGCTCCTTGCGATCAGACTGCCAGCCGTGCCCGACGCGCAAAAACAGCTTGCCGCCAGCCACCGCAGGGCTGGCGTAGATGTTGTCGCCTAATTTGTTTCGAGCGATTTCCTTGTACGCGTCGGGGCTCGCTTCGAACACGAACGTGGTGCCATCCAGCGAACAGGCATGGACCCGCCCGTTACAGACGACGGGCGAAGCGCTAAACTCTCCGTTCAATCGCTGGCGCCACTTTTCCTCACCGCTGTCGATCGACCAGCAATAAGCAGCACCTTTGTCGGTAATGGCGAACAGGTGGCCGCCGGAAACGACCATCGATGGTTCATAAAGCTTCGCTCGATGGCTCCAAACTTCGGTTCCCGATCCATCGGCCGCCACACAGATCGTTTCCGACTCCGGATAGCCGCCGCTGGCAAGGATCCGATCTCCGGCGACGACGATGGTTCCGCAAGTGGCGTTCGGAGAAAAATCGCACGACCACAATTCGTCGCCCGTGGCGGGATCGTGACTGGCGATTTTGCCGCCGCCGCTGATGAGCAGTTGGTCGCGCCCGTCGACCTTCGCGATTCTGGGAGAAGAGTAGGTAGCAACGCGAGGCCGACTCTTACGCCAGGCGATCTCGCCGCTTTCACGGTCTAAAGCCGCGAGATATCCGCCGCTACGATGATCAGCGGCGATGACAACGTAGGATTTGTAAAGCGAAGGCGAAGGCGCGTAGCCGAACTTCGAGTCGAAAGGCCCCGCTTCTTTCTGCCACACAATTTCTCCGGCTAGATCCAACGCCGTCACGAACACCTTTTCGCTATTGAGAAAGGTAGCGAAGACGTGTTGGCCGTCGCAAGCCACGGTGCTGTTGGCATTGCTGCCCTTTTTGTGCAACTGACGACGAGATGGAAAGTTGCCCTCGTGAACGACGGTCGACCATTTCTGCTCGCCGCTGGCACGGTCGAAGGCCAACACCAACTGCTTCTGTTCCGCATCGATCGCCGTGGCCAGAAATATCAGGTCGCCGCTGATCGAAGGCGAAGCGTGGCCGCGGCCAGGAACCTCCGCCGACCACAGGATGTTCTTTTCATCGCCCCAAGTTGTGGCCAAGGGCTGATCGGGAGCGACCCCGTCGCTCCGCGGACCGCGCCAAGCACGCCAGTCGGATTCCGATAAACTCAAATCAGCCGCCTGCGACGACACGCCACTGCTGGTCACCGATATCTCTTCCACCGGCGGCGTCCGCGAGCAACCGGAAATCAACAGTGTCAAAACGCAAACCGCGGTTGCCGGTTTGAAAAACGTGGGCATAAATCGAAACATCCTTTCGAAGGCCGGTGTCGGTCGAACCTTGACCGTGAGTGCGTTACGCAAGAATCGGTTTCACGACTTCACCGGCGACGTCCGTCAGCCGGAAATCTCGGCCTTGGTACCGAACTGTTAGCTGCTGATGATCGATTCCCAACAGGTGCAACATCGTGGCGTGCAAATCGTTGACATGGACGACATCCTCAACCGCGTTGTAGCCCAACTCATCGGTCGCTCCGTGAGCGATGCCGCCACGCACGCCGCCGCCACATAAGAACATGCTGAAGGCCCGCATGTGATGGTCGCGACCGACACGGCCCTTGTTCGATTGGGCCATGGGAGTCCGTCCGAACTCGCCGCCCCAGATAATCAAGGTATCCTTGAGCATATCGCGTTGCTTGAGATCCTTGATCAGCGCCGCGGTCGGACGGTCGCATAATCCGCCACATATTCCCATGAACTTGACCAAGTCGTTGTGGTGATCCCAGCCACGATGATACAGGTGGATAAATCGCACCCCGCGTTCGGCCAGCCGCCGCGCGAGCAGGCAGTTGTAGGCAAACGATCCGTCCGCCGCCTTGGTACCGTACATGTCCAACGTTTGCTGCGATTCATCCGAGATGTCCATCAAGTCCGGCACGCTCATCTGCATTCGGAACGCCATTTCGTACTGGGCGATCCGCGTCGCGATCTCGGGACTGCGAACCGCTTCGTTGCGCAGGCGATTCAAAGCGGTCACGGTATCGATCACTTTCTGCTGCCCTGGGCGATCGACTCCCGCCGGACTATTCAGGTAATGGACCGGATCGCCGTGGGAATGGAATTCGACGCCTTGAAAGCGGCCCGGCAGTAAGCCGCTGGACCACTGCCGCGTGGCGATCGGCTGCGGATTTCGTCCGCCCTTGCTGGTCAGCACGACAAAGCCCGGTAAATCATCGGCCTGGCTGCCCAGTCCGTAAGTCACCCACGAACCCATGCTGGGCCGTCCGGAAATCGACGTGCCGGTGTTCATCACCGTGTGGGCCGGGTCATGATTGATTTGGTCGGTGTGCAGTGAGCGAAGAATACAAATCTCGTCCGCCACCGAACCGATATGAGGAAACACTTCGCTGATTTGCTGTCCACTTTTGCCATGGCGTTTGAATTTGATGAGCGGTGCTTGGCAAACGAGCTTTTGTCCTTGAAGCTGCGCGATCGGTTGGTTGGCCGTAAAGGAACTGGGCATCGGTTGCCCATCCAGTTCGGCCAGCTTGGGCTTGGGATCGAACGACTCCAAATGCGAAGGACCGCCCGCCATGCACAAGAAGATCACCCGTTTAGCCTTGGCGGCGAAGTGCGGCAGTCCCTCGACTCCGGCCGCAATTCCATTTTCCGCTCCGCATGCACTGCCCACGCCTTGTGGATTGAGCAACGTCGCCAGCGCGGCCGCGCCAATACCGTAAGAAGCTTGCCCCAGAAACGACCTGCGGGTTTCAAGTTCCGCGGCCCCAAGCCGGTCATGGCGGCAGTATTCGTTCATGGCAATCACTCAGTAATTCAGTGTTTTAGGGCAGCGGGCTCAGTTTCTGGTGATAAATTCATTCAAATTGAAAACCGCTCGAGCGACCGCCGTCCAAGCCGCCGTTTCCGTGCGTTCGACGCCTTTCGCTAGCGGGGCCAAGCCGATCGAAAGCACCTTGTCGGCTTCGTCTTGGTGATTTCGGTAGTGCTCAAGCTGAGATTGCAGCAACTCATCGACGACTTTGGCTTCAGCATCCGAGGGCGGACGCGAAAGCGCTTCCCGCCAAGCCCACTCAATGCGCTGGGCGACCGTGGACCCGCCCTCCAAAAGAATTCGCGTGGCAAAAACGCGGGCTGCTTCGACGTGCGTGGGATCGTTCAGCAGCGTGAGCGCCGCTTTGGGAGTATTCGAGATCGTCCGCTGAGCGGTACACTCCTCGCGCGTCGGGGCGTCGAACGCCAGCAGACTCGGGTGCAGAAACGTCCGTTGCCAATGCGTATACAAACCGCGGCGATACTGACTTTCGCCGCTGTCGTGCTGCCAACGTCGCGTGGGAAAATTCAAGTGCGACCAGTAACCGGCGGGTTGATACGGCTTGACGCTGCGGCCGCCGATCTTCCGAACCAGCAAGCCACTGACCGCCAGACCGTTGTCGCGAATCGACTCGGCTTGGATCCGCCACCGCGACTGGCGTGCATAGAGACGATTATCCGGATCGACTCGTCGCAATTCGTCGCCGGCCAGCGACGACTGCCGATAGGTTCGCGACATGACCATCAACTTCACCATGTGCTTCACATTCCAGCCGCTTTCGACAAATTCGACCGCCAACCAGTCGAGCAGTTCGGGATGCGTCGGCCACTCGCCTTGAGCCCCCAGATCATCGAGGCGGTTGGATATCCCGCTGCCAAAGAACATGGCCCACAGCCGATTGACGAACACACGCGACGTTAGCGAGTTCTCACCGTCTACAAGCCAATTGGCGAACTCCAATCGAGACAGCCGTCCGGTGCTGGCCTTCGGCTGCCCAAACGCGCTCGGCACCGCGGGCGCGACAACTTCGCCGGAAGAATCAAGCCAGTTGCCGCGGGGCAGGATGCGCGTTTCACGCGGCGTGGTGGAAACCGTCACCATGGTTCGCGTGAACTGCTTTTCGATCGCCGCCCGCTGACTCGTCAATTCCTGACGTCGCTGTTCGAGCTTTTGCCGTCTGCCGTCGTTGTCTTGGGATTCCGATTCCTTGAGTTCCCGATTTACGGAGGCCAGTTCTTTGTCAATCTTCAGCAATGCCGCTTCCTGCTCCCGGCTGGGAACCATTTGCTCGGGTTCGCGACGTCCACCTCGATAGTGCCCCTTTTCCTGCACGTCGGCGAAGATGGCGGTGAAGCTGTAAAAATCCTTGGTCGTGATGGGATCATATTTGTGGTCGTGGCATTCCGCGCAGCCCATGGTAATCCCCAACCATGCGCCGGCCGTGGTCCGCAACCGGTCGCCCGCCATCTTGATCAAATACTCTTGCGGCTGCGCGCCGCCTTCTTCCGTGGTCTTCACCAGGCGATTGTAACCCGAAGCCACCAGTTGCCGCGTCGTGCGATTGGGCAGCAGGTCGCCTGCAATTTGTTCGCGAGTAAACTGATCAAACGGCATGTTGTCGTTGAAAGCGTGAATCACATAATCGCGATAAGGCGAAATGCTGATGGCGTTGTCGCTATGGTAGCCGCCCGAATCGGCATAGCGCACCAGGTCGAGCCAGTACATCGCCATGCGTTCGCCAAAGTGTTCTGAATCGAGCAAGCGGTCGACCAACTTTTCGTAAGCCGCCGCACTTTCGTCGGCCAGAAAATTTTCCGCGTCGGCGGCCGTCGGCGGCAGGCCCAGCAAATCGAAGCTAAGCCGGCGAATCAAAGTGATTCGATCGGCATCGTCGGAAGGCTGGAGCCCCTCGCCCTGCAATCGCGCTAGGATAAACCGGTCAATGGCCGCGGGACTCCAGGCGTCGCTTTCCACCACTGGCGGATCAGGCCGCTCGGGCTTGAGGAAAGCCCAATGGCCTTCCCACTTGGCTCCTTGTTCGATCCACCGGCGGATCGTGTCGATCTGCGCCGCAGTCAATTCACTGCCCGCTTCAGCAGGCGGCATCCGCTCGTCGGGATCAGCCGAAGCAATGCGTTGAAACAAGACGCTCGCAAGCGGCTTGCCCGCCAGCACAGTGTGCCCGTCGCCTTCCAATTTCTTGGTTAACCCCGATTCCGTATCCAACCGCAATTCGGCTTCACGGCTCTTGGCATCCGGCCCATGACATTGGAAGCAATTCTCCGCCAACAACGGGCGAACATCGCGATTAAATCGAACGGGCTCTGTCGCTTGAGCCGAGACGACCATCGGCCAGCAAATCGTTAAGACGATTGCAGACAAGGGAAATAAATTGCGGAATGAGTTCTTCATGGCACTGTATCCACGCTCGCCAGAACGCGAAAATCGGGCTTTCAAAACGCCAGCGACCATTCGGTTGACAGGTCCCGCTCGAGAGTGAGAAATGGGCTGTACCTAGTCACTAGCATCGTTGGTTGCGAACATCGTTGGTTGCGAAACGACTCGGTACTCCAGTGTACCAAAAGTGACGGCGGGCTTGGCGATTCACCCAATAGTTCAGAGCGGCTCCAAGATCGTTGTTGGAGTAGTCCGATGACACCGTCAAGAATCGCCCACCGTTTTTGTGGCGATTGCATCCAGTCACCTATTTGCGCGGGACACTCCAAAGTCAGGTGACCAGCAACACAATTCCACTGGTCCTAAATCCGAAGGCGTTGACCACATGAGGCTCCTTATAACGGCGATTCTCCTCTAGCTTGCTTTCAGTGTCGTTGCCAATGAACCGGATGGAGAAAAGGCTCTGCCCGTTAAGGAATCCGCCAGTGTACCGGACACTGATGGGCAGGTCGTTCTTGGCCGATTGTACGTTTAGGCCACTTTCAAGATCGAGCAGATCATGTAGGCCGGACCGAGGAGCGAAGCGACGATGTTCCGGCATCCACGATTTCGGTGAAAACCGGGGACTGCCGGAGCAGCGCTTCGCTTGATCCGGCCTACACCTACTCCCAGCAACAGCAGCGTGCGGCCTGACGTTGGCCCCCTACTGCCGCAACATTTCCCCAAGAGCAATCACCGCCAGTGAGGTGCAGATTAAGGGGTCGTCTTCCCGCATGCGGGCGTTATCGTTGACCCAACTGCCGTCTTTTCGCTGCTTGGAAACGAGGTGCGCTATCAATCGGTCCTTGGTCGATTGGGCGTTACCCTCCGCCATCAACGGGAGTACCTTGACCAGGCCTGAATAATAGTAATACCGCAGCCCTTTCTCCCAGCCCGTCGACTGCTTGAAGTGATCGAAGCCCGGGACGACTTTTACGCTGGGCCGCTTGCCGAGCCAGCGGACAGCCGCGACCACTCGTTCGTCCTTGGGGTTCGCGCCGCTGTACAGCAAGCAACAGATTCCGTCGCAGGTCGTGGTGCCATAAGATCGAATCCTTGTGGCGGGCCCAACTTCATCTTCGTCAAGGAGCCCCGCTTTATTGCTTTGAAATTTGGCTTCGGGCGTAAAAGAAAAACCGCCGTCGCCTTTGGGAAAGTTCTGCGCCCCCCGCGTCCAGCGAACCGCGCGCCGCAAACAGGATTTCGCTTCGGGAAGATCGCTTTCCGCGAGCGCTTCCAAGACAAACCGGCCGACCGATACATTAGTGCCTGAGGTCTGGCCGATCACGCGCTGGCCTCCCATGAGATCCCAACCGCCATAGTGCGGGCTGTCCGGTTTGAATTCTCTCGATTCGCCAATCTGAGCCGAGATCAGGAATTTGATCAACTGCCGCGGCACCTTGGGTGGCAAGGCAAGTTTCAGCCGCCGAGCGGCAGTAAGAGTCATCGCACTGCCGTAAGTGGGAAAATCGGGAGTCCCGTCCGGATTGCAGACAAAGCCCTTGGCCTGGATGCCCGGTTTTAAGAATTCAATGGCCAAGCGATATTTGCCACGACGGTCGGCCAACATTTCCTCGGGTGCATGGCTGGCCGCATAGAGAACGAAGGCGGTAATCGCCGCGCCTTGTCGCATCGGACCGTAGGTTTCGGAATGCCAGCCGCCATCTTTACCTTGCTTGGTCGCCAGGAATTCCAAGGCTCGTTTTAGTGAAGCAGTCGCTTGGGAGCGAGCATCGGCGCGCACACTTGCTGCTTGCACCATCACAACAAAAAGTGTGGCCAACACAACGAGGCATCGTCGCCCGATCATGGCTGAGAAATCGGCAGGTACCGGTAAGGCGAAGTCAGCACCAAGGACGCCGCCGCGGTGCAGAACGTGCGGCTCGTAATGCAATGGGCTCCGGCCCAGCTTCCATCACTGTTTTGCACCTTCAAGATTTTGTCGCGGACCACCGGGAACCAAGACTTCCAGTCGTCGCCACCCTTTTGCAGCATCGTTTCGGTAATCAGATGAAACGCCAGATACTCTTCGCCGCCGGCTTGCGTGAATGCCGTGTTGTCCTTGGAGATCAGTTGCTTGCAATCCTTGAATGCCTTGATGGCGATGTTTTCCTTTTCGCGGCCCATGGCGAACAGCACGCGAACGCCCGTGGCGTTCTTGTACAGCGTGTGCATCCAACTGCCGTTCCGTTGCCCTAACTGCTTGGTCATTTGGCTAATGAGATGGTCGGCGACTTTTGCCGGAGCGCCGCCCACTTTGATGCCCGCAAAATCGGCCGCTCGTAGCGACAGCCATCCCATCACGGTACCCAGCGTGGGAGCCCACGACTGGCCGCGCCAATTGCCGGCGGCGGTTTGCGCTCCCACGATGGCCGTCACGACCTTCTTCAAGGCAGGGCGAACCAGTTCCGGGTCGTCGCCCTCGCCCATCACCTGGCTCATGAACAGCGTGGCGAAAAAGCTATGCGCGTGACGGCCGATCTTATTCTGCAATTGAGTGTGCGTGGCCGAAGTAATGTCGTCGCTGGGCATGTTCTCGACTTGCTTCAGCATGAACTGAACAATGCGTCGAATCTTGTCGCTGTACGGGCCCTCGACCGGCGTGTTTCCTTGAGCCATCAAAGCCAGCCCGACCATGGCCGTGCAGCCGATATCGCTCGGCTGGCCAATATCGACACCGCAGCCGCCGTCGCGGTGCATGGTCTTCATCAGCCAATCCGTTCCCTTCCGCACGGCGCGTTCGCTCTTGTCAGTCATCTCGACGAACTTGGGCGAGGCGTCGGTATCCAGGTCGGCGGCCAGCAGGCCGGCGGGAGCTAGCAAGAGTGGACTCGTGGCGAGAATTTGCCTTCGCGAAAGAGACATAAGCGACCCTTCAGGAAAAAAACGGAAACGGACATTCATTATCGAGGGCTCGCCTGATTTCGTCAACCAAATCGAGCTTGACCCGGTTTGCAGCACCCTGTAAACGGAGTTTGATTCATAAGGAACAGACGCAACGAAGGCATCTATAGTTTTGGCATCTTCTGACGGTTAGCGAACTTTTCCTGCACAAAACCTGCTCCTTTCCGGCGACAACGACGTCCCGGTGAGGAAAATCGCGGATTTAATGAAGATCCGCCAGCAGTTCACCGATAGCAGAAAATGGTACGTCAGGCCCCGAAAGCTCGCCCCGTTTCGGGCAGTTTATCTCATGGAGGAGATAGTCGTGGGTATCGTTACAACCACGCTAGCCATCGCCTTAACCACCGTTGGACTTTCCCCACAGGAAGGTGCCACCAACGACCGTGTCGAGTTGATGGAGGTCAACCACTTCTACGACGAACACGGCAAACATGTTTTCGACCAGGTCATTTTTTACGACTGGTGTGAAAAGGACTGCCGTTATCACGTGCGGGCCTGGCGGCTGCTGAAAAAGCAGGCTCAACTTCCCGCTCGCAACTGGAAGCACGGCGACTACGTGGCCGTCTGGCAAGACGGCGACCTGCTACGCCGAGTGCGAGCCAAATCGGTGAGGGAATCGTGGACGCAACACGACCCCGAACTGGCCGAGCGAGAATTCCTGCCCAAGGAAAAGCGGCGTGACTTGGCCAAGCTGATCGGCGACCGCAAGCGACGCTGACAGTTCCACACTAACGCGTCAGCTTCCACTCCTTATCGTTCACGGTTAGCCCCGTGAATCCCTTGTGTTGGTCGTACACTTCGTGCATTTCTTCGATGGAATCGAAGTAGCCGACGATAAAGGCGGCGCTGAACGATTCGCCGGCCTTGATGGGGCGACCGCCGAATTCTTCGATCATGCAGATGTAGCCGCGCTGATGGCACCATGCTTCATGTACCACGGACGGGTCGAGCGTCATGCCGGCCAGCCAGGGCCCAGCGGTGCCACTCTTGCGGTCGCGCAGGTGATAGGCACGGATGAACCGCGCAGGCAGCGTGTCGACTCGGTCTCGACGGTAGTTGAATAGTTCGTCCGGCGCGAAGTTTTCAAAAAAGGCGCTGGCCGGGATCGTTCGCTTGTAATCCACCAGCCGGTTGGTCCGCAACATGTAACTGAGATAGATTTCACTGAAGGTGTCGCCCCGATCGTGCTTGACGTGGCCCGGCATGTCGATCCGCAAAAACATCGCGTCGCTGCTGTTGACGGAGTCGATGCGGTCGCTGGAAATAAAGTACCGCTTGCCGCGCGGGAAGACGATCGTTTGCGTCCACTTCGAACCCGCCTTCTTTCCTGGCGCGGCCGTTTTGTATTGGTAAGACATTCGCACGGCGACGAAGTCGTTTCCCCGGATGATCGTCGGAGACAACTGCCGCGCTTGAGTGCAGATTTGCGGGCCCTCGATTGAACGCTTGGCCGTCTTACCGTGAAAAGGGGTGTTGTAGCGATAGACCAACTCTTTTTCCAACCGATCACGATAAGCTTCGTCGCTGCCCGGCTCCATGATCCAGTCCGCGATGTCGAGGCCGAATCCTACATCGCGTGCACCGGTCTTCTTGTCCAGCAGCGATCCGCCGGCGACGCCGCTCACATAGCCCTTCTTGCGAATTTTGGCTTCAAGGTCTGGCGTGCCGATGGTGATTTCATGGTCGTTCTCTGAAATCTCAAACGGCTCGGCCCGCAACATGTTCACGGGGACCAGCAGCGACCAGAAAAATACGACAATCGGGAAACGAAGCATGGAAATCTCCGTGAAGTGGATGGCGGGAGTGCAGCCCTGAGGTTATCTACTGGACTGTGCCAAGTAAAGTCGCTGATCGCTCAGCGATCATGGCGTTCCATTTCGTGGCGAATGCCGTCGCACGACGGACAACGTATAACAGCGGATCTTCACCTCTAGACAATCATCTTTACTTCCGGAAAGCCATCTTCACTTTCGGAAAGTCATCATGGCGGAAGTCCACGCAACTTACCTTCGCCAAATGTCGAGCGGCCATGGGGAAATCGTCATCCACCAGTCCACGTGCTGAAGCCTCATTCCTGCTCGCGTTGTGCTCAGGCACGGTCGACTTCAATAAGACCAGTTCCCGCGCGCCGATGGCCTCGGCAATTCGCGCCGCGATCGAGTCGCTAGTGACTGACCAGTTGTGCGGCAAGGGCCGTCCCGGAAGTGCCGGCTCTTCGTTTCGTAGAAAATGCTCGACGGCGAATACGGTGTGTGAATCTCGCTGCTGTTCGCGCAACGAGTCACTAAGCTCGTCAAACGATTCCGCCAAGCGCGCCCGCGGCAGCAGTTGTTCCAACAGCCGCGCGGTGACTTCCATCAATTGGATGCACCACCAATGACATTGGACTTCGTCCAATTTGAATTGAGCGTCCGCCGTCCGGATCACATCGGCCAACGCCCCGCCACCCGCGATCCAAACATAGTGGCCGCTGGTCCGTCCTTCGATCCAGCGGCTTAGTCGTAAGCGCAAGTCCGGCAGATCCAACAAACTTCCACCGACCTTGACGACATACCGAGGCACGCTCATTGCACCGACTCGGTCGCAATCACCGCCAGTGCGTGGGCAGTTGCCGAGCGCGACGACACAACACCGATCCGCTTCGACATCGAAATGAGGTTGGTCACGGAATCCACGTCGTCCAGCACACGCCGCGCCAAAAACTCGCCATGTCCCGACAGAATGACCGCTGCCGGCGCGCCGGGCAACGTGGAAATCACCTGCTCGACGGCCTTCGCGAGTTTCCTGGTTTGCGCTTCGCACACCGCGTGGGCCATCGCGACCGCGTCCTTGTGATTAAAGTTTTCGTCTTCGGCGCAAATCATGCGGCCCAAGCGGATGCGGGCCGCCCGTTTCGTGGCCGGTTTACCATCCGCCGTGTTCCGTCGATTCGGTCCTTCCGGCAATGCGCCGAGAACCACATAGACGTCGACCGTCGTGGCGAAAAATTCCTGAGCCACCGGGCAAGGACGGCCGCGCCACGGCGTCGTTTCCACCAGCGCGCAAACCGGACTGCGTTCCACGCCTGAATAAACAAGCTCGTGGTTCAACAGTCGCTCGGTGTCGGTGATCCCCACCGCCGTAGGCTGTCCATCGACCAGCGGAATAATATCGGTGGTGGTGGAACCAATGTCGACTAACAGGGCCGGACCGTCTGGAACCAACCGGCCGACGTAGCGCGCCAAAACATGCCAATTCGAGGCTGCGGCCAACAGCGGCATCGTTCGCGCAACTTGTGGCGAAACCAAACGGCCATCCGCGAGATAGATTCGAATGTGGCGTCCGTCGCTCGCTTCGTCGACCGCGTCTAAAATAAACTGCACGCCGTCGGTCTTATTTTCAAAACAATCGGCCAGTTCACCCGTCATGGTGACGGCTAAGTGAGTCGTCGCCGGCGCTTGCGCGATTAGCATGCGAAGCTGTTGGGAAAGGCCCGCCGATTGCTTCCAAAGCTCGAAATAGTAGCTTTGGGCATGCCGAATCCCGTCGGAAACCTTAATGTTGGCTCCGCCGATGTCGAGCGCCAGCCACTTCATTCGATCAAATCCACGCTCGGCAAAGGTTGATGCTTCAGAATTTTCCCGTCGGAAGTGAATTCTACTCGTTGAGAGGAATACGACAACTCGCACGCGCGCCCGTCGACGACGTCCAACATGGCGGCCACCAGATTGTGCTTCGACAGTTGGCGAAGCCCAACGTAGGACGTGGTCAGCCGGGGATTCACTTCAATCACATAGTCATCCTCCCCGTTAGGGTTGGTTCCCAGCATCAGGTCGATCCCCACGTAACCGCTTGCCCGCGGCAGGCAGCGCAGCGCCGCCAAGCCAATCGATTCCGCGCGCCGCGCAAGGCCCGCTTCCAGCGGCAGCGAACCGCCCAAGTATTGAAAATGTCCGTCATCCGTAAGATGCTGGCGGCAAGCCGGCAACGCCGCTGGTCCACCCGGTCCGCAAAGCACCGCGACGCTGGCGGCCAGACCCGCGCGATACGACTGCAGGCAAAAGTCATGTTCCGTAAGATCGACTTTGGCGAGTTGGTCGAAATCTCCGATCCGGCGAACCCCCACGGATCCAGCGCCAAATCGTGGCTTGAGAACGGCCGGATAGGAAAACTCACTCGCCATCGACAGCGATGTCAACGCAACGCCCGAGGGCACTCGGACGTGATGCTTGTTTAGATGTTCATTCAGCAAATGCTTGTCGGCGGTGAGTTCAATGAACTCGGAGCCCGGGCTCAGCAGTCTACCGCCCAGTTGTTCCACCTGGCGCGCGCGGCTCAGCAAGAGGCCGTCGAATTCGGGCGCGATGAGCAGGGTCCAATCGGCGTCGCTCGCCAGTTCCGCGAATCGCGAGGATTCGTCCTCGGCGCTACGAACGTCGATCCACTGCTCGGCGGCCAATTCGAATCGCTCGAGTCGTGAGTCCCGCAAGGCCACGACTTCCACATCGGCCAGCGCTTGAAAGTCCGCGCAAACCGCTCGTAGCATGGCCACCGCTTCGGCGATCAATGAATCGCAAGGGCTCGGCCCGGGATCAACATGCCACATGCCCCCGCCTGTCACGAACTCGTAGATGAATACCTTCAAGATCTAGTTCGCGTTGCGGAAAGACGTGAGCGGATGTAACGTACCCTTCCGCCAAAGTACCTTCGCGGCCGACTGCTGACAACCGTTTCGTTCCGAGCGTTTGGCAAATGCTAGTCGCCCGTGGACCTCAAACGCGAAGAGCGGATGCCTGTGGCTCGCGGTGCGGTCGGCCCGGTCACGGACGTTGCCGCCGATGCTCCGGTATAAGCGCGGGCTGGAATCTCCGGCAACGGATGCGCACCGCCTAGTCTTGTGAGCTGGCCAATCAACTGTTCGACTTCCTTGTGCGCGGAATAGGTCTGCGAAATCACGATCACGCGCATTCGCCGAGTCGGGTAGCCGACGATGCTGGCCGGTCCGCCCACTTCGTCCCACGAGTCGGGAGCGACGGTCGCCACAATCAAATCGATGAGCGGATCGAAGTCGTAGTAGTAGATCGGCGTTTGAATATACTGGCCCGCCGGTCCGACGCTCCATTGGGCATCTCGCTGGACTTCCACCAGGTGACGCACGTCGTACATTTTGGTCAGCAAGGCGCGTTCTTCCTGGTCACGCGTCGTGATGATGACCCTGCCGTTTTGCAATGACCATGCCAACTCTTGCTCCCGCAGCAGAAGGGTCAGCGCGTCGCGTGGCGAGATGGAACGTTGGCTGAGATTAAATCTCGTCAGTGGGCCAACCCCCACGACATCCATGGACCGCCAATCGACGTAGATGGAAATTCCGTGAACTTGGAACGTTGCCACGACTTCCTCGAGTGTTGTATTGCTGAACACCATGTCTCGTTCTTGATCAAGAAGTCGCTCCACCTCTTTGCCGGCGGCAGTGTCCATGGGCAGCAAGCTGGTAAGTTGCGCTCGGGCGAAGAGCGGCCCAGATGCGAAAATCAAGCAGAAAACCAATACCCGCATATTCATTTGCAAGCTCTCCAAGGTAGTTTCCAAGGTCGCCTCAAGACTGTCTTTTCGAGGGAACCGTTGCTTAGTGCCAATGGCGCGCCAATGCTGAGTTTAGGACCAAATTTAGCGTAGTCTGCTGCAACGCAGTTGGTCAGCGCTGGATGCTATTGACCACTCGTCCGGAGGCGTGATGAGCGAATACTGGATGGACGCCGGTTCATCGACCTGGACGGAGAAGCGGCTGTTCGCGGCAAAGCGTTGGAGAAGTCATCCGGCGGAATCTCGGGTAAGGGATCCGAGCCACTGAAACGGGTCATGTTGGCCAGCATTTGCTCGACTTGCTTATGTACCTTGTAGGTTTGTGAAACGACGATCCCCCGCACATGCCGCGACGGATAGCCGAAGACGCTTCCGGGGCCGCCCACATCATCCCATGTGTCGGGCGCGACGGTGGTCATAATCAACCCAACGATCGGATCAAAGTCGTAGTAGTAGACAGTAGATGCAAACAGCTCCTCGGACGGCCCGGCATGCCATTGAACTCCTCGCTTTGCCTCCACGAGGTTCCGCACGTCGTAGATCTTCGTAACCAGATTGGCATCTGCCTCTTCCTGCGTTGTGATGCACAACTTGCCGCCATCCACGGACCAGGCCAGCTCGTATTTGTCCAGCAGCAGTGTCAAACCGTCCCGCAGCGCGATGGAATCTCGACGCAGTTCGAACTTTACCGCCCGGTCAATCCCTACGACGTCAAACTCGGGCCAGCCGATATGGACAGGAACGCCGAAAGCCTTGAAGTAATTCGCGATCTCTTCAAGTGTTGCATTGTTGAACACCATGTCTCGCTCTAGATCAAGGATTTGCTCCACTTTCTCGTTGGCCTTGGCCGCGGCGCTGTCGACCGGAGCCAGCAAATCGAGTTGGCCGCAGGCTGATTGCGTACCAGCGGCCAAAATCACCCACAAGACCAATACCCGCATACTCATTTGCAAACTCTCCCCTTTGTTTCCGGTACGGCCTCGCGAGGGCCTCCTCGGGATGGAGCCAGTGATGAGTGCCAATAGCGCGCCAATTCTGCTAGTGAGTCAATGACGAACAAAGCGGCATGATCTTTGCTTGTACAGCGCCCGCCGGCTCGGTTCGGCTTAAGACCAAAGAGACTAACAGGAGATAAATATGGCCCGGTTTGTTCTTGCCTTGTTCGCGCTATTTGCAATGCTCGTCGCCGCCACGGCTGCCGAACCGGTGGATCTGCCGCTGCGAAGGGTGGTTTTGTTTAATTCGGGGCTGGGCTTTTTTGAACATGAGAAAGAAGTCGAGGGAGACGTCGACGTCGAGTTGAAATTCGACGTGAAAGACATTAACGATTTGCTCAAGAGTGTCGTCGTTCAAGATCTCGGCGGCGGGCACATTCGCGCGGTCAACTATCCGTCGCACTCGCCGCCGGCCGAGCGGCTGCGAAACTTCTCACTGGACCTGACCGGCGAACCGACGCTCGCCGAACTGCTGCATCAATTGCGAGGCGAAGAGGTCAAGCTGGATGGCGGAAAGACAACCGGCACGATTGTGGGTGTCGAATTGAAGACTTACCAAGTTGGCCAACAGGTTCTCAATCGGGAAGTGATGAACCTGTTGACCGACAAGGGCCTGCGCGGCGTGCCGCTCGACGCGGTCGGCGAAATCGCCTTGGTCGACGAAAAACTAAACGACGAACTGCGCGACGCGCTGCGTCAGGTTGTCGCCGGACGGCACGACGAAAAGAAGACGGTCCACTTTCAGTTCGCCGGAGCCGGTCGCCGCACGGTGCGGATCGGCTACATCCGAGCGGTCCCGATCTGGAAAACCAGCTATCGCATCGTGCTGGGCGGCGACGACGATTCGCTGTTGCAGGGCTGGGCGATTGTCGAAAACACCACCGAAGCAACTTGGGATCGCGTCGGCATGACGCTGGCCAGCGGCCGCCCGGTCACATTTCAGATGGACTTGTATCGCCCGTTGCTAGTCAAACGCCAATCGCTGCTGCCTTCGGTGCCGCCCTCGCTGGCCGCCCGCGTGTACAGTCCCGCTTTGGGCAAGCTAGACATGGGGCAAGCGGCCGACGGTGAAGTTGCTTTCGGTGGAAGAAGCCAACGCCCCTTGGTTACCTCGGTGATTCCCACGATTGGCAGAAGTGGCCGTGGCGGCGGCCTCGGAGGAGGAGGCGGCCTCGGAGGAGGAGGCGGTTTCGGTGGAGGCGGTTTCGGTGGAGGCGGCGGTGGCGGTTTTGGGGGAGGCGGTGGTGGGTTTGGCGGCGCGATTGGGGGACCAGGCGGCGCGGCGGTCGCGCCGCTCGCTCCTTCGGAAGGCGTCGTCGCGCAAGCTTCGGCATCCGACATCGGCGAACTGTTTCAATATGTCATCAACGACGCGGTGAGCCTCGAGCGGCAACAATCGGCGCTGATCCCCATCGTCGATGACAAAATTGAGACCGAAAAACTCAGCATTTTCACCGTCGCTGCCGACGAAGAACATCCGATGCACGCCTTTCGGCTGACGAATGCCCTTGACCAGTCGCTTGTCGGCGGACCGATTACCATCTTCGAAGAAGGCGCTTACGCCGGCGACGCCCGCATCGAATACCTGCGCGCCGGCGAAGAGCGATTGATCAGCTACGCCCAAGACGTGGAAGTCAGAATTCGACAGTCAACAACCGACGAGCGGCGCGACTTGGAACTGGCCAAACTCGCACAACGGTTTCTCAAGCTGACCTACCTCGTGCAGCGCGAACAGCAGTATCGGATCCAAAATAGCTCGACCGACGATCGCACATTGATGATCGAACAGCCACGGGATACGAAAGGGTGGAAACTGCGGGATACCGAACTGCCAAGCGAGACGACCGATGCAGTGCTTCGGTTTGAAGTTGGCGTGGCGGCGGAAAAGACGCAAGAGTTCCTGGTGCCCGAACAAATCACCAAACGCGAAAGCCACGATCTTACCAAAGTCGGCTTGAATGAGTTGGAAGGCTTTATCGCCATCAAGGGCTTGCCGGACGATCTGGTAGCGGTGGTCAAGCAGGTGCTTGAACTGAGAAAGAAAATTTCGACCCTGGACCAAAGGCTGGTCTTGCAGAAAAAATTGACCAGCGACATCGCCAAAGAGCAGTCACGTATTCGGAATAACATGTCGCAATTGGATCGCGACTCAGACCTGTATCGCCGTTACGTCACGACACTCACCGAGCAGGAAGACCGGTTCGATAAGGCGACCGACACGAAACGCGAAATCCGAGAGCAACTTCACGACCATTGGCGGTCCATGGCGAAATTGCTCAAGGTCGAATTCAAGGACCCCGGTCCCTTTGGGTTTGACGATCCGTTTGGATAGGTCACTTTCGCGGCAAGAGAATTCGCGGCCGTGCGACTCCCTCGAACTCTCCATTGGCAAGGGGGAGAACGAAATCTGTCGCGCACGGCACGAGCGGTTATTAGCTTGTCGCGTTCGTCGCCCAATCGATGTCTGCCTTGCCGACCGCGACCAGCGCTTTTAGGGCATCGTGCACCGAAATATTGACTGTTCGAACCTTGTTAGCGTCAATGACCACCAGGCGACCGGACGTCGGTGCCGGGGCGTTGGGAATGAACACGATCTTTTGCTCGCCGCCTTGCTCGGTGGTGCAAGTATTGGTCACCAGGCCCATTTCTTCCCCCTCGCCCCGATCGCTGGGGACCATCACGACGGAAAGAAAAATGGCATCTTCACCTTTGCCATAGCCCAAAATCTGCTTGAGCGTCGCATACAGGCGTCCCAAGGCAGGCAGGCCATGGAGGACCCTGTCTATGCGAGCCCATGCCCAGCGGCCCAGGAACGTGGAGGTAACCAGTCCCAACAGGTACACCAACAAACAGACGGCAATCAATCCCAATCCGGGAAAGTAAAACGGCAACTGATAGATTCCCGAGCTGGCGATCATGGATTCCGCATAAGCGACGGCCAGAATCACTCCGCCAACTGGCAGTAGGGCGACGATTCCGGCGACGAAGCATCTGGTGATGTGTTTCAGTATCAAGACGGCACCTCCAATTAGAGATTGATTGGATTGGGGAAAGACGTCAGCAGTTCATCCGAGGTTCGGCAGCCTGGTTGTTTCCCAAACGGCCGGATGCCCGGTTCATCCGAAATGTATTCGCTGGGCGGCCTGGTAATCTTGCGTGAACATTGAAACGAGCTTGGATCGTGTTGGTCGTCCTGATTCGGCGGATCGTAGGGGCGAATTCGGTTCAGGAAGTATCAACCGCATGTCCGTTTTGGGGGAATCAGTTTGCCCCCGGCCAATGGCAACCTAAAGTTTAATTGATTCTGAACGGTTCTACCTTTACTGAGTCAGATAGCTAGATGAACTTCAACGTGCAAGCAAATGCGTCTCCGTCAAACGTGAACCCCGTCCGGACGGTTTCGGCGACGAGACGCTCGCGCCAACGTCGCTCACAAGAACGCCGTGGCGCTACCGCGGTCGAATTTACGTTTGTCGCGGTGATCATTTTTCTGTTTCTGTTCTCGATGGTTGAGATAGGCCGGGCGATCATGTGCATGAACAGCATGGAAGATGCCGCCCGCTCTGGCTGTCGCGTTGCCGTGTTGGAAGGCGCGACGTCGGCCGATGTGGAAACCGAACTCGATCGCACGCTGGCCATGGTGGGTATTTCTGATTACGACACATCGGTGGATCCGATCAACTTGTCTTCTACGGAACAATGGGATCCGGTGACCGTTCGAATCACCGCCTCGTACGCGGACATGACTTGGATGCCCGTGCCGAGATTTGTCGGCGGCATGTCCTATACGGCGTCTTGCACGCTACCACGGGAGGCAAGGAACGGCGGTTGAGCATTGAGCTTCGCAACATCTATTCGCACCCAGGAGCTACTTCATGATATCCACCAGATGCCGATTCAATCGCAGAAGACGTGGAACGACATTAGTGTTGCTCGTCCTGCTGCTTACCGTTTTTGTCGCCATGGTTGCCTTCGCGGTCGATGTTTCGCGAATGTACCTTGTCCGTTCTCAACTGCAGTCAGCCGTCGACGCCGGCACATTGGCAGCCGCTCTGACATTGAAAGAGGACGGAAACATCGATAGCGCCGTCGCGTCCGCCCGTGAATATGTTCAGCTCAATCGCGTCGGTTGGTTGCGCACGGTTCCGGAAGATGCCATCGCCGTCACTCCCGGAGTGTGGGATGACACGACGGGCACGTTTACCGCGACCAACGAAGAGCCCGACTCGGTACGAGTCTTCGCGCGTCTGGACGACGAGCCGCTGTTCTTCGCGGGCGTGCTGGGCCTGAATAAGTTCGCCGTACCCCGCGACGCGGTCGCGACACTCGGCGGTGGCAAGCTGGACGTGATGTTGGTCCTCGACCTATCGGGGTCCATGCGTTCCCAAGGCCGCATCGAGGCTCTGCAAGACGCGGCACCGGCGTTTGTCGACGTCATTCAAAGCAACAACGGTGATGATCAGATCGGCGTGATGGGATATGGAGCCATTCTCGGATCGTATGATCCCGCCAGTCGCGGCCACACGGGCATCCCGTACACTAGCGCTCCCGCCAGCCTCTATCCGTCCGAAAGTGAGGAATGGGTGGCGGTCATGGAATCCAGCTTAACTACCGGATTCGATTCCCTGAGCAGTAACGTACTCAACAACGAAACGCTGATTGCGAACAAATACAATAGCTATACTCCGATCGGTGCCGCGATTCGGGACGCAGCCCACTACTTGGACGTGAGCGCCCGGCAGGATGTAGCCAGGGCGATTGTCTTGATGAGCGACGGTCATGCGAACAGGCCAAGATCCAATGCGCGTGGTTACGCGCGGGACATGGCGAACTATGCAAAATCGCTGAACGTCAAAGTTTACACCATCAGCTTAGGCAATTCCGCCGACGATCAATTGATGGAGGACATTGCCACGGCGACGGACGCCAAATTCTTTAAGGCTTCCGGCTCGGGGCAAACTATCCTCACGGAGAATTTGAGGGATGCTTTCCGCAAAGTGGCCGCTTCGGTCAAAGGGACGCAAATCGTCCAATAACCAAAGATCAACGGAACCAAGACTGAAATGAATACCGCCAAACAACGTACTCGCAAACGGCACGGGGTTGCCACGGTCGAATTCGCGACCGTGCTTCCTCTGTTTGTGTTGCTCTTGCTGGGCACCGTCGAAGCAAGCCGAGCCGTGATGGTTCAGCACTCGATCCATGAAGCGACTCGCGCCGGTTGCCGCATCTACACGATTGGAGACGCGACCCAACAGGACGCACGCGACATGATCGACCAAGCGCTGGCGGACACCGGGCTCACCGGCTATACGGTCAGCTTCGAGCCCGCGACGAAGGCGGAAATCACGGAGACCCTCCAACCGGTGACAGTCACGATTTCGATCCCCAGCGACGAAGTCATGTGGCTAAGCCCCTTCTTCATCAACGGCGGAACCATCTCCAGCCGCTGCACCATGCCATCCGACCTCGACGCGTAAGACGGCAACGGCCGGCGCATACCGCCGCCAGTTGCTGGAGTCCAACTAGGCTACGGCAACGCCTTACGGCCGGCCCGCCAGAAAAAATTGCGCACCTCTTTTTGTCGTGCGTGGCCAGAATTCATGGCGAGCTTAACAATTGCCAGAATGAAGATTCACGTCGCGACCTGACCGCGACCCACGGTCCGCCGTTTTGAAAGCCGTGAAACGCCGTACGACGTTGGCTTCCGTTGTACTCAAGTTCAAAACCAGTCGCCAGCCAGCGACGAGCGGACGAAGCGACCAAGCAAGCGGAGCGCCAGCCGGTCGCTCGTCCAGCGACGAGTGCGCGAAATCGAAGGGCCGATTCTGAATCTCCGCGGCCAGGCCCTCAAAAAGGCGATTCGCTCCGCGGTTGCCGCATTGCACCTCCGGCAGCCAACGGCCGTGGCCTTTGCTTGACCGCAGAATAACTCCCCGCGGCCAGCAGTCGCATTTTTCTTAATTCTTGAAAGTTTTCGCGCTGGTTTGATCGCCGGAAATGCAATTAGAGGAGTAAGGGAGCAGAGTGATCATTGGCCATTAAAAATTAAAAATCAGTTCCCGTCGGTCCGGCATCCTACCAAACCGGACTTATGGTGATGTCATGCGCGACACCAATTGTCCACGTTCGCCACTCTTGGCGCGATGGGGAGTCTGGGGGGCGGGTGCCGGAAGCCAGACATGTCGAGCCGCGCCCCTCTTGGCGGCCGCACCAATTGGCGAGTTCGTGCCCGGCACCGGCCGATTGAAGGTTCCGCGAACAGCATACGTTGCGTGGCAGTTGCGGAAAAAACCCAAGACGTCGAGTTATCTAGCCCGGTAAAGGTGGCAATCCCATGATGGAAAAGCTCGTCAACTGGCTAACCGGCCACCGGATGCGATCGAATGTTCCGGCACTGAATCGACGTCTGGCAGCGAGTTTCAGGGCGCGCAAGAAATGGCGATTGGAACCGTTGGAATGCCGGGTGTACTTGAACGCTTCCGCCGAATGGGACAACGCCGATTCGCACAAGTGGATTGGAGAGGCTTTTGGCGGGGATACCAACGTCGTGGACTGGGTTACGTTTGACAACCGAAACACCCTGCGTTCTCGTGTAACATCGTCTGTTAGCAACTATACGGTGATCCGTACGGATGGCTTCACGGGCGAGGATTGGCGAGGCAAGGTTGAGTTGCGAGCCGACATCCATCAAGTAGGCGGTGCCAACGGCGTGGATGTAAAGTTGGAAGTGCGCGGCCCGGGATTCAATCCGGCCATTGAAGCGATCCAATGTAACGACCTTGACCACAACGCGTGGAAGACTTGCACTTGGGCCTTTGATACAAGCCTTCCAGGGTACGGCAATGTCTCGCATCTGAGCCTTGTGTTTGACAACTTGAACAACACCGCGCCGACTTTCTACGTGGACGACATGAGATTGGTAACCGCCGGCGGCACTGAGCCATGGGACGACATGGATGACGGATCGCGGCAGTGGTTCTACGGGGGCAACTGGTTCAATTGGCTGCCGAATCGCGAGTTCGGTTTGGAATTGGTGACTCATAACGGCGCCAATCCGTCCACGCCAACGGGTTCCTTGTACTTGGAATGGGACGACGTCAACGGCGAGGATCCGACGCTCAATACCGCCGAAATCGGCACCAACCAACTGGACGACATGCCGGACTGGAGCAGTTATAACCGCGTCGCCGCCGACGTGAAGGTCTCCGCATCGGATGTACCCCTGAGCCTCTTTTTCTGGGATGCGGAGACGCAAACGGGTTTCGGGACTCCCACGCGCAAGGCGGGTGTGGCTGACAGTTGGCAAACCGTCGTGTGGGACGTTCCTTGGCCGCCGGGGTTTGACAACACCGACATCGACGAAGTGAAGTTCATCGTCAACGACCTCGATCAGCATCCCATGGGCGAGCTGCTGCTTGACAATATTCGACTTCTTGACGATGGATTGCCGGGAATGCTGAACGGACTCGATTATCACTTTGCGTCGTTCGAGCAAGACGACAACATCACAGAATTTAGCAGTAACTGGGGAGCCTTGGGTACACCGATCGCCACCGTTACCGACGTGACGGCGGCCGAGGGATCGCGAGGATCGTTGGAAGTAAAATACGCACTTCCGGAAGATAGCTTTTCCGGGGCATTTTTCTCGCTGTGGGGCAACTCTGATTGCAAGGAAGGAGGTCCCCCCGACCGCTGCAGTGCTCCGGAATCGATTGACTTCACCGATGTTTTTGGAGCTTCCACCGAAGACAAGGACTTCGAACAAATCCACTTCTGGGTTCGTGGAAGCGGCCTAACGCAAAACATTCATAACGTGAAAGTCGAGCTTAAGGACACCGCCGACCAGTTCGAGAAGACGGCCTACCGTTATATCACCATCGATGACAGCAACACGCAGTGGCAAAAGGTGGTCCTTGACGCGGATGTTCTGAACGGAGACTTCTGGTCGTACAACCAAGATGCTCCCGACCCCCGCAACATGAAGTTTTTGGTGTTCGTCGTGGAGAGCTTCTTCAACGCTCCCACGGGGACTTTCTATATCGACAATATCAAATTCGTGGACGCCGATGACGCTGCCTTCGATCCCGCGCGGAACTCCAACGATGCGTTTCTCGACTTGGTCAGCCGGCGAGCGTTCTCCTATTTCCTTGACTGGTATGAACCCACGACCGGCTTGTTTCAGGACCGGTCCGAGTTTCCCGATCTGATGAGCATTGCCGCCACCGGGTTTGGGCTAACCGCGCTTTCCATTGGCGCACAACGGGGCTGGATCGGCGACCGGGAGGCGATCGATATGATCGCGCGGACTCTGGCCACGCTTCGCAACGGCCAGACCGCCAACGATACGGTTCAAGACACGATCGCGGACACGAACGGTTACAAAGGACTCTACTACCATTTTCTCGGTACCGATGGAAAGAGAAAAGATCCGGGCAGTGAACTCTCGTCCGTTGACACCGCGATATTGCTGATGGGGGCACTAACTGCGAAGGAGCACTTCAGCCAGTTGCTAGGAGAAATTGACGCCGAAACGGATACCGCAATCCAAAACATCATCTCGCTTGTGGATGAACTCTACCACCGCGTTGAATGGGATTGGATGCTGGATTCCGCCATCAATCCCACGGCTCTCGGCAGCAATCGTTTTTTCCAAGCTTGGAGCCCGGTTCATGTGCCCAATAAGTTCGAAATCGAGGCGCCGGGCGGGGGGTACTTCAGCAATTTCGCCGACGGCCGCCCCTTGCAGTGGGACTACTCGACCGACGAAGTCATGCTCATCAACATTCTGGCCATCGGATCGCCAACGCATCCCGTGAGCAAGGAAGTGTTCTACGCTTGGGAAAGGAACGTGGATCCGGACCGCGGCATCATCCACAGCTTCAACGGTTCGTATTTCACTTATTTCTTCGCTCATTTATGGATCCAATTTCAAAACCTTGGACAAGACCAACCACCACCGGGAGGCCCGATTGCTGTCGACTGGTGGCAAAACTCCGTTCAAGCAACACTGGCGAACCAGCAGTTCGCGATTGAACACGCCGACGGCCAGGTGTGCGATAACGACGACGACTATGCAACGTACGGCGCTAATAGCTTTGGATTTACAGCGTCTGACGGCCCCGACGGCAACTACCACGCCTATGGGGCGCTGCCCACGGATCCGAGAACCGAGCCGGAGCATGACGGCACGATCGCGCCGTACGGAGCGGCCAGTGCCATCATGTTTGAACCGCAGATCGCTATCTCCGCCCTGCAGCACTTCTTCGCGGACACCGAGTCGTGGAATTATCGAATCGGATTCGGCGACGCGTTCAGCTTGGATCCGCCGGATTGCTCAGGGCCTTGGTACAACCGGGCCGTCTTCGGCATCGACAACGGACCCATGTTGATGGCGATTGAAAATTATCGATCAGGTTTCGTGTGGGAGACGATCCAAAGGAACAGCCAGATCAATGCAGCCTTGCAATCCCTGTTCTCGGCCAACGATGCCATCGGCGTCCATCGCGACCGCTTCTTCTTCAAAGATGTGACGGCCGACGGCGTTTGGAACGGACTGTCCGGCGGTGACGACGTCGACGTCTTCGGAATTGCCGGCGACATCCCGCTTGCCGGGGATTGGCAAGGCGATGGTTTCGACGAAGTCGGAGTCGCCCGCGTGGCGGACGGTGCCTTGTGGTTCTTCCTGGATTACAACGGCAGTGGAAGGTGGGATGCGGGCGACGTCGCCAAACGGTTTGGCATTGCGGGCGACCAGCCCACGGTCGGTGACTGGAACGGCGACGGAACCGATGACATCGGCGTGCATCGGGGAAATCTGTTCTACCTCGATTCCAACGGCAGCGGTGCCTTTGAGGGAAGCGACTCGGTCTTCCGTTTCGGTAATCCCGGCGACACGCCGATCATCGGTGATTGGAACGGCGACGGCACCGATGAAATTGGCGTACATCGGGGAAATCTGTTCTATCAAGACGCCAATGGCAGCGGTGGCTTCGATGGCGGAGACGTCGCTTTCCGATTCGGCAATCCCGGCGATACACCGATCATCGGTGATTGGAACGGCGATGGAACCGATGAAATTGGCGTACATCGGGGAAATCTGTTCTATCAAGACGCCAATGGCAGCGGTGGCTTCGATGGCGGAGACGTCGCTTTCCGATTCGGTATTCCTGGAGATGCGCCGATCATCGGCAATTGGCCAGTTCCGGTGACGTTGCGCGCGGCCGCGGGCCAGATTCCTAGCCAAAGTTACTCGCCGCTGCCGTTCGATGTACTCAGGCCAATATTTATCGCGGCGACCGAGTTGCTAGCCGACACGGGACTGAATGATCAGCAAAGAGCCATACTCGATCGGGCTGACCTGCGGATCGCCGATCTTGTGGGCGCGCGTCTGGGCCAGACGACGGGTGGCGTGGTAACCGTGGACGTCAATGCCGCCGGATATGGGTGGTTCGCCGATCCGACGCCCTACGAAGATAACGAATTCTCCTCGATCGGTGGCGATAATCTAGTGGCGGTTGGCGACAGTGCCGCAATCGGACTAATGGACCTGTTGACCGTGGTCACGCACGAGCTAGGACACCTGCTCGGTCTCGATGACATTCAGTCGCACGGCCTGATGAATGGCCGGCTGGACATTGGAGTGCGGCGCCACGCAGGATAGGAGTAAAGCTCTCACTCATATTCGTCCATCGTAACGGGCAAAAATGCCGTGAACTCGTCCGACTTGCAACGCTTGTGAAGGCCGGAGTACCGCGTTGGGCTCGTTTGCTTCTCCACGGCAGACAACCGTACACTGAGAAGCATCCGCTTCCCAGTGAGTTGGCATCCGCATCGACCGAGATTTGGCTTACTCCAACACGATAGCTCATGGGAAGATTTGCATGCACTTGTGGTAACGTCATCCAGATCGCGCATTGCGGTCGCGAGATAGCCGTGGAACCTTGGCCGGATCGGATCGGCCAAGAACGGCTCGCGGTTCTTCGTACGGAAGATCAAATGAGCGTATAGTTTGGTAAGGGACTGCGGCATCGATTATTTTTCGGTGGCAGCCGGCGCATTGAGGTGAATATGGCCTTCAGCCAAACGACGAGCCCTTGGCCAACCCTTCCTAGGGCGTTGTCGGCGTTGCCCTAGGCTACGGTGAGCATGGCCGTTGGCCAACAGAAATCTTCCCAAACCGGAACGTCGGTCCGACATCCAAACGACGTTGTGCCGTTGCGTAAAAATCAAGCACTAGCCGCAATGTGGTTCGCGTTTGTATAATGAAGGAAGTGGGGCGGCTAGCGATCTCTATTTTTGGCGATCGCTGGGGCTGTTGAAGTTTCACCGCCTCGCGATTGGCAGTGGATCACTTGTTGAAACCGCCGCTCGGGAAACCGCGCGCTACCGATGCGCGCCGACGCGGTTGGAACGGTTGCAAGATTGCAAACGTTTTGACAGTGATTCACTACGACGGAACGAACGCGGTGTCGCGTTAACTCCTTGGCGAGTCTTTCTTTGGGCAGAAACATGAATCACTACACGATCTCATTTGGGCAGTCACGCGTATGTTACACCTGGCGAAGTGCCCCGCTTTGCGAAAGGGACTTGGGAACACTTGGTCGGGGTGTTAGGCGAACTGGCATGAACGAACAACTGACTACATGGCGAAATCGAGTGTGTTACACTTTGGGGAGTGCCCCGGCTTTGGGGCTGAGGCGCCTTTGCGCGGTTCGCTCGCCAGTGCGAACGGAGTGCGACAAGCCCAAAAAGTGTGCCTTCTCGTCGTTCCCTGAAAGACAACTTTTTTTTCCGCGGTCTCGCTCAATGAAAGAACCAGGTGATCAATCGGTTACCCGCTGGATTGGCGACCTTCGTCACGGTGATGACGAGGCGGCTCGCCGGCTGTGGGATCGGTATTTTCACAAGCTCGTGAGTCTGGCACGAACCAAGCTGGGCAGCGCTCCGCGTCGCGTTGCCGACGAAGAGGATGTGGCGCTGAGCGTCTTTCGGCGGTTGTGCGGTGGTGCCGCGCAGGGGCAATTCGAAAAACTGACCGACCGCGATGACCTGTGGCGATTGTTGGTGGTGATTACAACCAACCGCGTCATTGACCAGCAACGGCGGGATGGGAACCAAAAGCGTGGTGGCGGGAATGTCCGTGGCGATTCCGTACTCCACCGGGACGACTCTTCGTCGCGTCATGATCATCTCATCGACTCCGAGCCGACCCCCGAAGTGTTGGCCCAATTGACCGAAGAGCATCAACGACTGATGACCAAGTTGGACGAGGGATTGCAGCGGATCGCCCATTGGAAAATGGACGGCCTTAACAACGAAGAGATTGCCAAGAAATTAGGAATCACCAGCCGTAGCGTGCGACGGAAACTGGAACGGATTCGGGAATCCTGGCTCGAAGAGATCGAGGCATGAACCTATCCACGATGCCACCTTTCGCCGCGCCTCGTCGAGTTCCCACCTGGCGGGAAAACTCGCGTTCCATTTCCGCGAGCAGTAGGAACAAGCGCTCATCGACTGACATCGACTTTCCCACGGCGTGGTCCGCGCGGTCAGCATCAGTCCGCGAAGTAGGGCTTCATCGTAACATAGCCGGTGGCCAAAAAGCCGACGACGCCCCCGATCATCATCGCCAAGCCGCCCAACATCGTGGCCGGCGTTTGTCCCATCCCAACCACGGGAATGCCGTCGATTGCAAAGCCGAGTTCCTCTTCCAGGTCTCTCTTCGTGTTGTCCGGGCAGATCTCCTCGGCGGGTCCCCGCACGACGCCAGTTCCCTCGGCCAGCAACTGATCGATATGCGTCAGCGAAGTGTCCCTCGGCAGGGCGGCCAAGTAGCGCGTTTGGTCAGCCAAAGCCTTCAAGGTGCCTGGCCTTGTCGGTACGCCGTCCTCGGGCAGCGGTGCCAAGGGAACGTAGATGCTCGACTCGCTCTCCGCGGCCTTTTCGACCAACGGATGGTAGCCTTCCAAGTCGAGATAAATGGATTCGACACCTTCGCCGGGGTTCATGTCTTGCAAGTTGACAATGGTCGGCTCCGACGGTGCTCCCCAACTTGCCCGCAAATGACGCCAACCCGCATACACCAGGCCGCCAAACAACACGAAGCCCGCCAAGGCGATTCTAAAAACTATTCGGCCCATCATGCCCTCCCGGTTACCAACAGCGCCCGCTCATATCGAAATCACGGTGCTGAGTTTAGCAGACATACTTCAGGCATGCTAACTTGCCGCCTTTCCGATCGCATCCAGCTTCTCGTCCGTCAGATAGCCGTAGCGGTTGACCCAAAAACCGTGGGGGCTGGCCGCGTGGGCAACTTGGATTCGCTGTTGGAAGTCGGCCAACGGACCGTAGCCGTGGGCCAACACATGAATCGGTGTGTCGCCGGCTCGCTGTTGCGCATCACGGATCTTGGCGATTTGCGCTTCGCGGCCCATTGGATGCGGTTCGTCTGGAGAAGGATACTGGTAGTCGTCCAAGCTTGGCAGTCCTTCGTCGTCGGCAATTCCCAACAGACCGACCAACACACGGGCCAACGCCTCGGCCGACAAGTTGGGATTCGTCTCGCGCAGTTGATCGCCATAGAAACGCAGCATCATTGCCCAGTGCATGCCGTACAGCTTGACGCTGATCTCGTCACAAAACGGAGCCGCCTTGGCGAAGTCCATTCCGGAAACATCCGACCACGGCGGCGGAAACGCGCTGGGGGCCATTTTCACTTTTCCTCCACCCGCCTCGGTCAGCACCGGTCGCAGTCCCGCGAGGAACTCGGCGGACAGCTCCGATTTGAACCGCGGCAGTTCGGCAGCGCCGGGAAACTGTTGCTTGACAATCTCCATCCACTGAGCGAACGAGGGGGGTGATTTGGCTTGCGCTAGAAGTTGTTCGTTCGTGAGGCCGCCGTGCAGAAACTCGTACAGCTTGGCGGTATCGCGATGAATTGCCTCGAAGTCGAATCCCAATCGCTCGGCCGCCCGCCGCGCGTGATCGCTAAAATCCAGAAAGACGCAGTCCAGCAAATAAGGAGGATACTCGGGCCAGTCGAATCGAATCGCGTCGATGCCTGGATACGCGCGGCACAAATCGCGGATGAGCGCTTGTTGGTAGGCCAAGATATGAGGGCTGGCAAGACTGCCGTTCTTATCAACACGCCGCGTGGGGATACTGCCGTCTGGCATGCGGGGCGCGTCGTCGTCGACGGGTCCGCCGAATTGCACTCGGTATCCGGGCGGAATCGCCGCTTGAACTTGGAAATAGACTTCCAGCCCGCGCTGGTGGGCCGCGTCGATGAACTGCTGTATGACGGCCCCATGCTGTTCGGTCAATTCGGTCGGCGGTGGCGGTTGATAACGGAGCCCTTCATACAGCTTGGTATCGGCCACGAAACTTGGCGCCGTTTTGACCCACAGTTCGCGCTCGCCCCACAGCGGACGATCGAGCAGTCGTACCGCTCCCGCTCCGGCATCGATGGGAGGTTCGCGTGCGCCGGTCGCTTCATCCGCCACTTCCATGACATACGGCGACGTTGCCACGGCAGTCACGTTGGCGCGCTGGATCAAATTGTCCAGCAAGGGCTCCACACCTTCGCTCTGGATATACTCTGGCAATACGGTAACGCCAATCATGTTACGTCTCGTCTCTTTGATGAAGAAGTTCGAATTGCAATTATCATGTGGGATCCGGTCCATATTGGTTGGGGCCAGTATCGCCACGCAGGCATCCAGTTTCGATGAAATGCCAAAGCGGGCCAATCACGGGAATGATGCTAATGAACATCCACCAACCCGATTTTCCTCGGTCGTGCCACCGCTTCACGGTTATCGCAAGCGAGATCCAGAGCATTGGAACGTACATCGCCAAGACACCCATTTTGGTGACCGACGCGTCTTCACCGAACATCACGGCGAGGCCGAAGCCTGCCATATAGATGGTGACCGTCGAGAGTATGGAAACAGACCAATAGACGCGCCGTGGGATCCGACCTTGAAAGGAAAACAAAATCCGCATCAACCCAGTGTTTTCTTGATGGATGGAGTAGGCTCTTCCAGAGTCGACGACCGCCGGGGAAGCATAGGGATTCGACGATTTCTTTTTAGGTTCAATATCTCCGAGGTCAACGTGGCGATCCGAAAAGTCGGATCCTGATTCAGCCGCGGGTACGATACTGCGAATGACCTCCCCACAACCTGGACACCGGCCGTCCGCTTTTGTCGCGACGCGCATCTTGCAATAGGGACAGTCTTGTACGTTCATTGGATTTCGTAGCACGTTCGGATGATTGAAAACCTCAACGACCCGCGTAGCGCCATTGGGCACGATAGCGTGAACTGCGATTCTAGATCGTGACAGCGACGATAGACAGAAGGGCAACTCGACCGGACGGCGGTGGAAGACTAGCGGCTGAGGACGCCTCGCCGGAATACCAAGTGCGTCGGTTGCTGCAGAGTCACTCGCGGGTTTTCTTCGATGAACTCTTTATAACCATCGAGTGTTACTTGGGTGTTATGGAGTGCGATGTGGCTGAGCTTCTCGTATCGATCCAGACTGGCGAGTCCCTTGTCGGTGACGCTCGTCGAATTAGCGAATAGATGGGAGAGGCTGTCCAGGTCTGCCAAGCTATCCAAGCTGGCATCCGAAACCTGGGTCCTATCAAGAATCAAATGACTCAAATCCGGAAGTTCCGACAGTTCTCTTACGCCAACGTCTCCAACCGCCGTGTTCGATAGGTTCAAATGTTTCAGCTTCCGCAACGTCGCCAGATGTCGCATGCCGGCGTCCGAGAAGTTGGTGTCTTGTAGTAAGAGACTTTGAAGCGACATGTCTTCTAGCGGTGCTAATGCATCGTCACTCAAGCCGGTGCCGCGAAGCTCTAGCGTCAGCAGATTGGTCAGTTGTTTAACCGGTTCAAGTTCTCGTTCGGTCAGTGGAAATCGGCCAACGTCGTACGGAAATGGATGCGGCTTTTTCCTGACCCACTCGATCTCGGATCGAAATGCTTCGCTCAAAAACAGAGTTGTAACGGACGGAACCGAACCAACACCGCGCATCACGGACGCATCGATCGCTGCATGGCCTAAATCCACCGTCGACAACATCGGCAAGTCCTGAAGCGTGATTTCTCTGACCGCGCTTTGGCTCAAGCCGAGAAACGGAAGACTCTCCAGGTTGCGCAGCTCAAGCCGATCTAGCCGATGCTGCTCCAGATCAAGCTGCGTCAGCGCGGGCAGGTTAACGAGCGTAACGTTCAGATTGCGCGGCCGACCTCGGTTGCTGACCAACCGAAGCGACTCCAGGCTTGGAAGATTTTCGACGTGCACGTCCCGCAACTCAATTCCACGGATCACCACTTTTTCAAGCATGGGGTGATCGCTAAGTTGCACGTCGGAGATTCTGCTGCTCGACACAAACAACCGTTCCAAATGCGGCAACGTCAACAGACTCGCCAGCCCCTCTTCCGAGATTTTTGCGTTGCGCAGAGCCAGCACGCGCAGGGTCTTGATCCGCGCGACATGCTGAATGTGCTCGTCCTCAAGCTTGAGCCCATCCAGTTCCAACTCTTCCAACTTGGGCATCTCCGTTAAGTGAATCAGGCCGGGACCTTGGACACCGGTGTGGCTGATCTGCAGCCGCCGCAAGCTTTGCAATTGTGTTAGATGCTGAAGTCCGTCATCGTCGATGGGCGTGTGATTGAGCGACAGCACGCTCAGACCTTGCAAAGGGGTCAAATGTGCGAGTCCTTCGTTCGTCACGGCAGTCCGGTGCAGGCTAAGCAAGGACAAGTAGGGCAGTCGGCGCAAATGGACGAGATCGTTATCCTGAAGCCCGCGGCTCGAGTTGAAACTGAGCTGCGTGACTTCGCGCAATTCGTCTTTTTCTAGAAACCTAGCCAGCCACTTTGGATTTCCCGGCACGGTGCCAAGAAATCTGAACCCTTGCAATTCCTTCAGTGCCCGGGACTGATTGCGGTAATGCTGAACCTTGTGGTTCCACCACCCCATCGCCAGGGCCACGATCAAAATCAAGATCATGACCGAGCGAATTCGAAACTGAAACAAACCATTCCAGCGTCGGCGAGGCCGTTGGGACTCATTGTTCGTCATGTTGGATGGATTTATTGAGGGGTGAACGGATATGGAACAAGTGACAGGGTATCCCAGGGACGCCGCCACCACCCGCAAAGTTCCAATGCAACCATCATACAAACGGGAGTGCCCGGATCAAACAACGGCGAGGAAACTCGTTGAGGGCCGGGTGACGGATCGTTTCTAATTACCCGAACGGCAGACACCGCCGATGTGTACGGCGTTGCTCAAACAACTCGGCGAACGACGCCGACCACCGCGCCAAGCACCTTGGCTTGCTTGACGAAGATCGGATCCATTTCCTTGTTGGCGGGCTGCAGACGAATGCGATTCCGTTCGGGGTACCAATACTTGAGCGTGGCATCACCTTCGTCCGTCTGAGCGACCACCATCTCGCCTTTGGTGGCGGTTTCCCTGGGCTCGATCACGACGAAATCACCGTCAGCGATTTGCGCGTCGATCATCGAGTCGCCACTGATTTCCAAGACGTACAAATCCTTGCGGGTGAACATGTCGCCAAAATCGATGCGGTCGTTTTGCTCGATCGCTTCGTGCAAGGTCCCGGCGGCGACGCGGCCCTTGAGCGGCAGTCCCCGGCCATTCTCCTTGGCCAGTTGGGTCAGTTCGATGGCGCGTGATTCCTTGGGTGTGCGACGAATCAGCCCCTTCTTTTCCAGCGCCTTCAAATGGCACATGACCCCATTCGGCGACCGTATATGAAATTCGGTTCCTATTTCACGCACCGTGGGCCCGTAACCGCGATTGCGGATCTTGTCGAAGATGAAATCGTAAACAGCCCGTTGGCGATTCGTCAGGCGGTCCGCAGGCATCGGTCGATCCTTGGGAAAAGCGGGCGGGGAGGAAACGCTGTATCACCAATATAATATACGTGCGTACAGATGCAAAGAATCCACCCATGCGGGCCGGATTTGCCGATTATTCCGTAGTTGAGCCCGCAAAAACCCCGCAATTTGACTAGCTTCCGTGCGCCCCTAAGATTGAGCGCTTTCGAATTCTGACCACCCTTCCTACGCAAGGCTCATGCCTGAAAGGAACATCTCCAATGGGGGAAATCACTGCCGAGAAGCCCGCTCCCACTCGCGGGGGCCGACGTTGGATTTGGCTGATTCCTGTTCTGTGTGTCGTTCCGTTGCTATGCTGCGGTGGTTTCGTCGTGTCGATCCTGATGTTTGTGTTCGGCGCGATGAAGTCGACCGACCCGTACAAAGAAGCGGTTGCTCGCGCTCAAAACAGCACGGAAGTCCAGGCGGCAATCGGAACGCCGGTCGAGACCGGTTTTTTCTTGACGGGTAACATCAACATGAATGACGATTTTGGAAACGCCCAACTCTCGATTCCCGTCTCTGGTCCTAAAGGCGAAGGAACGATTACGGTTATCGCGGACAAGGCGGGCGGACCCTGGGAGTACTCGAAGATGCTGTTCGCCGACAAACAGGGTAACACGATCGACCTGCTGGAAGATCCCGGAGTGGCGGTCTTGCAAGAGGCTGTCGGCCAATGACAACTCCGCCAACAAAACGGCGGCGCAAGTGGAAGATCGCGCTCGTTGTTCTATGCGGCTTGGCGGTCGTTTGGTTGGCGGGCGACTTTGTTTACTCACGAGTTATTCTGCGGCGGATCGATCAGTGGGAGTCGAGTGTCGAGCGGAACGGCGACGGAATCCAAACGGGCTGCGAAGCGTTCACGGCGGGGCAAGGCAACACCGCCATAGTCTTTGTGCACGGATTCAATGACTCGCCCCGCTGTTGGAGCAAAATGGCGCCGCGCATCGCAAGCGACGGCTTCACTTGTCGCGCCGTGCGGCTGCCCGGATTTGGCGAGACCGTGGCCAATTTGCAACTCGCGACCAGGGAAAAATGGCTGGCCACCGTGCAGCAAGAAGTCAGCAGCTTGAGGCAAGAGCATCAGCGTCTGTTTCTGGTCGCCCATTCGCTCGGTGGGGCAATCACGATTGCATACTTACTCGAGCAGCCCGACGCGGTAGACGGCGTCGTCCTGATCGCTCCAGCGGTGGAAGTCTCCAACGATAGAAGTCCATTGTTGCCGACGCGCGCCTGGCATGAACTAGGAAATGTAATGCTGCCGTTCACTCGAATTACACAGACACCCTTTTCCATTGACGCCAGCGACCCGGCCGAGCGCGATTATCCGGGCCGGTTGACTTTTTCGCCCAAGTCCGTGGTCGATGAGACGTTCGCGCTGGTCGATATCAATCGGGGGCGGGCCGGCGAATTCAAAACGCCGCTGTTGATGGTGATAGCGAAAAAGGACGTGGTTGTTGATTGGCGCGCCGCTCAGCAGTTCTACGAAGAAGCCTCTTCGCCGCGAAAGGCGATTGTGTACGCCGATCAGGCGGGGCACGCCATCCCCGTTGATTACGGCTGGGAGAAAGTGGCCCAGCACGTGGTCAAGTTTGTCAACGAATCAGCAAACTCGGAACAGCCCGCCGCTGCCGGCTCAAACTTGTTGCAAGGCGCGGTCGATTCGCGCAAGTGAACGATCTCGGCCGAGGATTTCCAAGGTTTCAAAAACGCCAAAGCCGACCGCCTTGCCCGTGGCCGCGACGCGCAAGGCGTGAATGATCTGGCCGATCTTGATCCCTTCCGCTTCGACAAAGTCGTGCAGCAGCTTGTCAATGGTCGCGGCGTCGAACGGGTCGACGTTCGCTAGTTGATCGCGAAACTTTCGCAGCAGGCCGACCGCTTCTTCCGGTTTGCGAAGCCGCTTTTCAAATGCCTTTTCGTCGAACGGAAGTTCATCGTCGGCGGTGAAAAAGTCGGTGAATTCCAGAATGTCGCCAGCCACTTTGATTCGGTCCGCGGCTGCGGCCAGGATCTTGGAAAGCTTGTCGGCGACATCGCAAGGCGGCGGAGTGGGCACGTAGCCGGCCTGTTGCAGGAATGGCAGCACCAAGGCGACTTTTCGCTTCTCCGGAAAGGCCAACATGTGACGCGATTGGAAAGCAACGAGCTTTTGCGGATCAAAGCTGGCCGGCGCTTTGTTGACCCGTTCCAGCGAAAAATGTTCGATCATTTCCTCACGAGTAAACTGTTCGGTCTTGTCGTCTAGCGACCAGCCCAGCAGCAGCAGGTAGTTAACGATCGCGTCGGGCAAGTAGCCGACGTCGCGGTAGAAATCGACGATCACCGGATTAAATGTCGACGCGTCGGTCGCCAGGCCAATGGCATCGGCGATGCGCTGGCCTTCGTCGTTCAGCTTTTTGAACTCTCGATTTTTGAGGTAGTTGTCAAGCTTGCGTTTGCTCAGCTTGTTCTTGCTGCCTGGCTCGGCCACGAACGGCAGATGTGCGTACTGGGGGATATCGTACTCCAGCGATCGCGCGATGAAGATTTGCCGTGGGGTGTTCGATAGATGCTCAATCGCGCGGATGACGTGCGTGATTTCAAAGTCGTGGTCGTCGACAACACTGGCCAGGTGATAGAGACACGAGCCGTCGGCCCGCTGGATCACGTGATCTTGCTCCTTGTCCCAATCAAATTGCATGTCGCCCCGCACCAGGTCGTGAAATTCACACTGGCCTTCGCGGGGCATCTTCAGCCGGACAACGAACTGGCGGCCTTCGTCCGCAAATTTGGCGGCGTCGGCGTCAGACTCCGCCATCCACTTGCGGCTGTAAAGAAATTGACGCTTTTCTTTTTCGGCCGCTTCACGCTCGGCCTGAAATTCTTCCGGTCGCGAATAGTCACGATAGGCCAGGCCGGCATCAAGCAACTGCTGGGCGGCCTGCTGATAACGGTCGGCCCGCTGTGATTGAAAGTAAGGAGCGTGTGGGCCGGCGCTGTCGAGGCCGTCGGGAGTCGGCCCTTCATCCCAGTCGATGCCCAGCCATTGAAAGCCATCGAGGATCGGCTTGAGCGCTTCGGCCACATTCCGGTCTTGGTCGGTATCGTCGATTCGCAGAATGAACTGCCCACCGTGCTTGCGGGCAAACAGCCAGTTAAACAGCGCGGTGCGAACGCCGCCGATGTGAAGGTATCCGGTGGGACTAGGAGCAAAGCGAGTACGAACCATGGCAATTGCAGGTAAACCTGTTGGGTGTCGGAACGATCTATATATCCGACACAGAATACCAAGTCAGGTTCGATTGCCACAGTCCGCGGGTGATTCTCGAATCCGTGAAGGGACAATCCCACTCGATAGAGCCTAGCCAGCAGTCGCATGCGAGTCTTGCGTGGTGTCGGGTAACCAGGACTGCGAGTTCAGAAGCCATGCCAGTGAGCCTCGAAAGAGGAGTTGCATTGCTTCGTTCCCGGCTTGAGCCACTACGGAACGTTGGCGGTGACCAGGCGGATTGGTTCGATCGAGCGTTTCGCGTGTCCCCGCAGCTTGAACAACTTTTTCGGGCTAACGCCCGACTGTCACAATTCCGGCAATCAGTCCGGTCGCCTTTTCGGCGAAAGTGATTCATTGGCCAAGTACTCGGCGACTAGGCGGCCGCTGGTGATGGCCCAGGCAATGTGCAGGCCGTGGCCCCACAGGATTTGGCCGCCCAATCCGTTCTGGCCGATGGCGTACAGGCCGGGGATCGGCTGTTCCTGTTCATTGAGTACTTCGAATCGCTGGTTGATCGCAGCGCCGCCTTCGGTGGTCGTGAAATAAGCTCGCACGGGACCGAGCATTACCCAGCGACTTCCCGATAGAGGTGCGAGCGACGCGTCGTTCCGTTGGCGATTGACGGCAGCGACGGTTTCCATCATGGACTCCGTCGGAATGCTGCGTAGCGATGCAAGAGGCGGTAACGATTCCGCTGCCAACGCGACATCACTCCGCAGCCGCAAATAGTCTTCGACATAGGCGTAGGCAATTTCCGGCGCGGTGGAAATGAAATGCGGCCACTCGCTGTAACGCCCGATGAGTTGTTGATCCAACAAAATGTAGGCCACTTTGCCCGGCTGTCGAGCGACGGCAATTTCGCGGTCGGGCCAGATTCGTTCGTCGCAAAACCGCTCGCCGTTTTGATTCACCAAGATCGCGCCGTCGTCGAAGAGAGCATTTTCCGGATGCTGCCAAGTGACTAGCAGGCGTTTGATGAACGACTGAATTATCCGCTTCGGAACAAATGGCATCAAACGGCCCAGTGCTTTTGCCCAGAGTCCGGTGGCGGGAAGCAACTGAGTAAAACTAATCCGACGCGATGGCGGAGCAACGAACCGCAACTCGGGTCCGTAGGTCACGTCCATGTTGACCAGTTTCGCTCCCGCTTGTTCGGCCAGACAATGTCCATCCCCGGTGGCATTGGGATTGATGCCTTCGATTTCGGTGAACTGTTCGCCCTTGAAGCGGCCAATCATCGCGGGCGAATTCGCGTAGTCGCCCGCAGCGAGGATCACTCCGCGAGCCGCCTCGAAGCGAACATCCTCGCTCGCGATCTTGGCTTTCACGCCAACTACGCGGTCGCCTTCGTAAAGCAATTCGGAAACACCCGCATCACAATGAATCGTTCCACCGTGGCGAAGAATTTTCGCTTGCAACGCCGCGATGTAGGCCTTGGCGTTCGGTACGACGTTGTGCATCCGTGGAACTCGATTCGGCGGCTCGGGCGATGGACCATGAAAGTTCAAACCCATCTGGGTCAGCCATTGAAGCGTTTCGGCGGTGTACGATAAGAAGAACCGGCGCAGCGCGTCGTCATTGCGGGCTTCGATTTCCGGATTTGCGAATCGTCCGGCGTCCTCGGCATGATCATCGATGGAATCTTCAATTCCCGCCGATTGTTGATACGAAGTGCGGTTGGCGGTGAACGATCCAACGGCGATCCCCGTCGTTCCACCGAGTTGCGGTTGCTTTTCCAGCACGACGACGCGTAGCCCCAGTTCCGCGCCACGAGCGGCGGCGGCCAACCCGCTGCCTCCTCCGCCAACGATCACAATGTCAAAATCACTGAACATATCGGCTTGGACTTATCTGTATTGGATCAATCAAAGTGAACTATCTGGCGGTCGGCCGCCGATTCTTCAAACATGGCGAATTCGGCAATTTGTTGGCGGCTTTCGGGGAAATTGACCTTTTGTTTTCCACGTGGAAAAACGCGAATCCACAAAACCTATCAGAATCCGCGTTTTCATTGACGCCGTGCGACAGAAAACCTTAGAATAAGCGGCTGCGGGAGGCTGACGCTATTTCCGTTGAGGGTCTGGCGTCATTACTAGCGATGGAGGAACAGAACATGTCGTCGCAATCGATCGTGCGCGGTTTGGCAGCCGCTTTGCTCATCTCCTTCTCTACGGCCCCGCTCTGCGCCCAATCAAGTGTCGGCAGTTGGCACTCCGGTGTCGGGGGGTGGAACGGTGCGCCTGGAGGTGCTTGGCACGCTGGCGGCTTCGGTCCGGCCAACGGTAACCTCGGATTGGTCGTCCGCCAAACTGATGACGTCCATAATCAAGTGGGCAATCTGCTGGAACAACTGCGACGTTTGCAAGGGCAACAAGCGGTCGTGTCGACTCCATTTCAAACGATCAACGACAGTTTCTTTGAACGAATTGGCGTCAATTTTGGATTTAACATTTCTGGCGGGAAGCATGTGGTCGGTCTTGATGCGGCTGGCAATCCCACGCAAAGCGGTGCCATCGAATTTCGTCAGGGCAGCTTCGATTCGGCGATTCCGCAATTTGGCGGATTCGATCCAGCTTCTCAATCGACCTTTGGCTTTGGACTCAACAATGGCGGCAGCGGATTTGGTCTTCAGTTTGCCGGCGGGCAAGGAAGCAACCGCAGCATCGTGACCCAAACTCCGATGGTTAGTTTGATGGACGGTCAACCGGGCGGTTTTTCTGACGTGAGTCAACGGCCTTTCGTCACCAGCGTCATTCCCGTAGTCGGTGCGAATTTCCCGCGACCCGGTTTGCCAACCGGTCCCTCCGTTAACAGCACGCTGCGCAACACCATTCAACAATATCGAAATCAAGAGGCCATGTTAAAGGCGTCGCGGAAGAGACGCGTGGACAAAGGAAAGCCCGGCCCTAAACCGCTGACGGTTGCCGACCTACATCCGGAAGACAAGATCCCGCTACAGCTTGCGTCATCTCGCGCCAGTTCGGCCGGTCACGGTGACCTCAGTGTCGCCGAGATTCGGGCCCGCAAGGCCGCTCGGGACGAGGCTAAAGATGCGGGAGAAAATGAGGAACTTCTGGCGCTTATCGAACGCGCGCGGGGAGCCGAAGCACGGGGCAAATCGGGCGTTGCCAAGATCTACTATCAGCAAGCCGCCCGCCGAGCAACCGGTGAAAAGAAGCAAGAACTGCTGGATAAGATTCAATCGTTTAGTTCACCCTAGTCGCTGATCGCTCCGCGATCATAGCGTGTCTTTCGCGCAGCCAATCACGTCCGGCAAAGCCTGACGATGGACTAGTTACTGTCGCCGTAAGTCCGGGGCCCAAAAACGCGTTCGCGATATAGTAACAACCCGTGGGCGGCATGATACAAAGCACCGCATTCCAGGGGCGTTTTCTTGGTCACGCGAAACAGGCCGCATAGGTTGAGAACGGCTCGTTTAACCCACGGCTCTTTCAGTTGTTCGTCGGTGAGCGACAATGCCAAGAACTCGAGGACATGTCCCGTGGTGCCCAGATTTTGGGCCGTGTCTGGAGACGCCCCGCCACGCATCAAGTAGTTGGTCGAGAACGAGCCGTCCGCGTTTTGATAATTGCGTGCGTCCTTGATTGCCGCCTGGATACGTTCCTCGGCCGACTTCCAGGGACCTTCCAGCTTGCCGCCTTGTTGCAGGTGGCGGTTGAGCGCCATTGATAGTCCAATCAGCCGATGCGTGCCACCGCAGGCCCCATCGCCAACGTCATGCTTGGCTTCGATTTCCACAAGCTTTTCGATGTTCCAATCGCTGCCATCGGCGGCTTTCCACTTGGCGCTGGTGGGCAGATAGCTTGTCAAGCCGATTAACGTCCAGCTAAATTCTTGCTGGGCATTGCGATGACAGTCGAGTTGAATCTGCCGCAGAAAACTTTCCATCGTGTACTTCTCGCTGTCCACGAGGATGGCTTGGTCTTCCGACAATTCGCACTGTGCGAGGACCGCGAACCACTGGTCGGCATGGCCTTGGCCCGCCTTCGACCCTTGTTCCAGGATCGCCTGCAAACCATGGCCGTTCCCTGTCGACCATTCTTCCGGCAATTCATAGCCGCGACGGACCGTCCAACCGCTCATCCGTCCACCGGCCAAAATATGATCCACGGCGGAAACCGGTTTGCCTTCGTGATCAACCAGGAATCCGCGCTGGTAAGCGAGCGCTCCGTGCAGGATCTGCCAAGCGGCGTGCTCGTCGGTGTTGAGCTTGCGCTGGGAAGTGAACTCCAGCACGTTATCCAACTGGGTGAGGATTTCTTCCTCTGCGGGAATGGCCGTCGGGGCCCCGGATGTCCCGGCGGCCGTCGACACGTTAGCACCGTTACAACCGACCAAGACGGACGTCGCGGGAATGATCCCAACGGTCACGATGAGCAACAGCAGCGCAACCCAGAGTCGTTGATCGGAAAGCATCGGGGTCTCCAGTAGGAGCAACAAACTTGGAACCATCCCTCCGTGATAGCCAACATCCTATTACTTCGCTCTTTACCAATCTACCATCGTTCTTGTGAAGATGAAAAGTCTGGCAAATATTATCAACCTGAGGGGCTTGGAGGATCTTACGCTGGCAATACGAGAAAATTCAACATAAGCCGTCATGAATCTGTCGCTGGTGCCCCCGAGTTCATAGGGCGTACGATGATCAGAAAACGAAGAATCCCGTACTCCCGAGGGGCACATGATCCATAATCCCAATGCGTACGCACACAAGCGAGGCAGTGCCTTGGGAGCCCCTCGCTCAAATAATCACGCGTTAAATTAGTGTGAGAAACGAGCCCCGCAAAGTGGACTTTAAGCTGCCATCAGACTAGCCACGTCTGTACTAAATCGGGTGCCGCCAACAGGGTCACGGCGGATAAGAGCAGTGCCAGAAGCGCGCTGATCGCCAGCACAATGGCCGTTTCGGCGGCTTGCATCCAAAAGATCGTAAAGCGGCTGCATCCCAAGCGGAACATGGTTTCCATTTCGCGTCGCCGCAGTCTTAACGAGAGCCAGGAAACCAATGTCAACAGCAGCAGTGTCACGATCGCCAGCAGAACGACGAGGGCGTCAAACAGCCGCTCGATGCGAAACACCATGCCCATCAGTTGCTTCACCACGTCGGTGGGCTTCACTATCTGAGTGGTGTCCGACGAAAGATAGCTGCCCTGCAATATCGTGTCGGACTTCTCATCGTGGGGTACGGCGATGACGGCGGTCAGCGGGAAGTCAGTCGGATCGCCGTGAAAGTGAAACGAATCGACGTTGTCGTCGGTGATCTCCATGAATTGGGGAAGGGCGGCGTTGGCGACGATTTGATCGTCGCTCCGGTCGAGAATCACGTCGTCCTGGGTATCGTTGGAAAGGCTCTGATGACCGTGTCCAACTCCTTGGATAATCCAAGCGGTTTTGACATCGACAAAAACCGCCTCGTCGTCGGCCGTGTGGTTCTCTTGCAGAACTCCGACGACGCGCATTTTCAATGGGTAAGATCCGGCAATGTCGAACAGGTTTTCCGGATCCGTCTGCAGGCGATCGCCGGGTACCAAGTTCTGTCGCCGGGCAACTCGCGCACCCAGCACGCAATCCCCCAGCCGCGCAAGTTGCGAGCCGCTTGAAATTCTTAGCTTTCGAAAATCAAAATACTCAAGACTCGTACCGACGACCGGATATCCTTGCGCTTCGTACTTGACGTGCAACGGAATCGCCATCGCCCGCCCGCCGTCACGTACTTGTTCCAACTCTCCCATCGAAGTCAGTTCGGGCGGTTTGGCTTGGAAATGCATGGCGTGCAGCGTTAGATCAAGCTGGCTGCCCTTGGCACCGATGACCAAGGGAGTCGCCTGGGCACGGGCCGACAGCGACGATTCAAATTCCGAAACCAGCAGGTGCATGGCCACCGGAAGATAGAGCGTCAGCGTTACGCAGGCCACGACCACGGCCGTCTTCAGTTTGTGATAGGCGACGTAACGACGCGCCAGCAACAAGATTCCGGCCATCCACTACTTCCCACTGGAAAATGCTGGTTGCTTGTCATCGCGAGGAACCGCGTGGAAGTCGGCGAAGTTGATCACTCGATCGAATTCGTCGAGCAGCGCGTGGTCGTGAGTGACCACCAGCAGCGTCGCGTCATTGGCGGCGGCATGTCCGATCAGCATCTCCAGCACGCGACCTTTGTTGTCCGGATCCAAGTTTCCAGTCGGCTCATCGGCCAGGATCAAATGAGGCCGTGGCAGCAGCGCGCGACAAATGGCAACTCGCTGCCGTTCTCCATGCGACAGCTTACCAATGTTTCGCTCTAGTAACGGCGATATGCCCGCCGAATGCGCAAGTTGTTCCGCGGCTTTTCTTACGTCGGCGGTCAATCGTAATCGGCGATTGATCAGATAGGGCAATAGGATGTTCTCGCGAACGTTTAAGTACTCGATGAGCTCAAAATCTTGGAACACCATGCCGACCTCGGCGATGCGAAAGTCGCGGCGCTCGGCGTCGGTCATGCGCCCCAGTTCCACGTCATCGACGCGAACACGCCCCCGCCCGGCGACCTCGACCCCGGACAGCAGCGACAGCAACGTGGTCTTGCCCGAACCGCTGGGCCCCACCAACGCAACTTTCGCCCCACGCTCGACAAACAGCTTGGGAATCCGCAACTGAAAATCGGAGTGCCGATATTGGAACTCGATGCCTTCAATCTCAAGCATGGCAATTCAATTCATCGAAGGATACAGCGATATGCAGACGGGTTGCGTAAAGAAAAGCGAACCCCTCGCTGGGTAAATATCGAGCGTTCACCACATTGTGTCTCGGCAACACGACGCCATTCCGTTCGACTAAAATAAGTCGGTGGCCAGATTCACTTATGGACAAAGAGGAAATCATGTATCGGCTCCTGACCTTTTGCGTTGTACTTAGTTTACCACTGATCGTCCACGGCGGCGAAAAGATCACTCCGCATGTCACGCTCACGCGAGGCGCGATCAACAGCGTCTTGATCGAGCGGCAAGGGCATCGCCTGGCGGTTTACGGCAGTCCAGTCGGGGAGTCGACGCCTGTAAAGAAGGTTCTCTTGACGCATCATCGACGGGATGTCGTTGCCGCCGCTCGTCCGGCTATCGACGCCGGAGCGGAAGCGGTCGCCCCGGCGGCCGAGCGATCCTTGATCGAATCCCCCTCGGAGTTTTGGAACCAATTCACCAAGGCACGTTTTCACGATTATGCCCAGCAGTCCACCAAGATTCTGTCCGAACCGCTCTCGGTGACGCGGTGGGTGAAAGAAGGAGACCAACTCCAGTGGCACGGCCTGAAGTTGCAGGTACTCGACACGCCCGGTTACACACGAGGCGCGGTCTCCTACGTCGCCGAAATCGACGGGAAAAAAATCGCTTTCACCGGCGATCTCATCTACGGTGACGGGAAGATTTTTGATTTGTACAGCTTTCAAGACGCCATCCCGGAAGCCAACATTCGCGGCTATCACGGGTATGGCGGCCGGCTCGCGGCGCTCATCCCGAGCTTGCGGAAGGTTGCCGCTCAAAAGCCCGACCTTCTCGTGCCGGCGCGAGGACCGGTGATTCGCGATCCGCAAGCGGCCATCGACAAGCTGGTCAAGCGAGTCCAAGATCTCTACCGCAATTATCAATCGACGAACGCGTTGAATTGGTACTTCAAGGAAGAGCGGCTGCAAAAGTGCGCCGATCGAGTCCTCGATAAGGGAGATGCCCAGTTGCAACTGATGTCTTATTCGCGTCACGAGAAAGCGCCGGATTGGGTATTCGAAAACGCCACCAGCCGCATGCTGATTTCAGACGATGGACATGGTTTTCTGCTCGATTGCGGCTATCAGCGGGTGATCGATGCCGTCAAGAAACTGATGAACACCGGCCTCGTAAAACAGGTCGACGGTATCTTCGTGACGCATTATCACGACGATCATACCGACATGGTGCAGGCCGCCGCCGAGGAATTCAAATGCCCGATTTACTCCACCCGCGAATATAAAGACGTACTCGAAAGGCCCCATGCCTATCATCTGCCGGCGATGACGTCGAACGCGATGAAGGATGTGAAAGGTTTGAAGAGCGGCCACAAGCTAAGTTGGCAAGAGTTTGAGTTGACGTTTCATTTCTTCCCGGGCCAGACGTACTATCACGGCGCGATGCTGGCGGAAAAGAAGGGCGAGAAGCCGATCATGTTCGTGGGCGACGCGTTTTCGCCGTCGGGAATGGACGACTATTGCGTGCTGAATCGCAATCTGGCTCACGATGATGACGGCTTTTTGCTGTGCTTTAAGAAGCTGCGCGCAATGAAAAAAGACTATTGGCTGGTCAACGAACACATACCGTTCGTCTTTGAGTTCAACGATAAGGAACTAGACGGCTTGGAAGCCCGTTTCCGCGAGCGGCTGCGAATACTGGGCGAGCTGTTTCCATGGGACGACGTCAATTACGGCATCGACGAGCAATGGGCGTTCTTCTATCCCTACGGCGTGGAGGCAGGCGCGAAAAAGCAAATTGACTTGGAAGTTCGGATCACGAATCACTCGCCGGTGGAGCGGACGTTTCAAGTCACGCCGCACGGCCGTGGCGGGATGAAGATCGTCAAGGCGGAATCGACGATAACACTCAAGCCACGCCAATCCGGCAAAGTGCGTTTGACCGCGGTCACGCCGGAACAGGCGGGAAACTACCTTGTAACCGCCGACGTAATATCCGACGGAATGGAGTTTAACGATTGGGCCGAAGCGTTAATCACCGTAAAGTAGCCATGTCGTATTTCGCTCTCCGAAAGAAACGTATCTTCTCTTCGTCAAGCACAAGACCATGATTCCTATCCACACAATGCGATTCGGGGCCAGCCTCGCCCTCACCGCATGGTTGTTCCTTGGTTCGACCCTCTACGCCCATCCGATTTCTTTAAGCGCGGCGCTCGTCGACGTGCGGCCCGATCGAATCACCGTGGAAATCCAGATCTTGCCGGAAGACTTGGTGCTTTATCACAGCCTCGCCGCCGACAAGGAACTGCGTTATGACGCGGTCGCGCTCAAGCAAGCCGCCGAGAAACATCAGCACCTGCTGCTGAAGTGGTTCACCGTCCGCGACGTCGACGGAAATCCGCTGACGGGCCGAGTCATCAGTTACGACGCCAGCGAAATCCCCGAAGAGGGTGTGCTGCAGTCGGATCTGATGAAGCGTGCTTTGTCTTATAGATTCGAGTACGCGCTCAAACAACGGCTTGAGTATCTCACGCTGTCGCAGAACTTTGGCGGCCGAAATTCAGTGTTGCCGGCGCAGATGGATTGCATGGTATTGCAAAACGGCATGCTGCTGCATTCGTCCCAACAACTGCTGGCCAATCGCCCGTTCAGCTTGCGAATCGACTGGGAAAACCCGCCGAAGGCGAAACAATCGTGGCGGGAATTGAAGGCGAAAAAAGTCGAAATGTTTCGCAATCGCCTTGGCATTTCCAGCTACAGCGGCGTTTATTCGTTTATCTACATCAACGACTACGAGGTGCGTCACGAGATCTTGATCCCGCTGTTGACGCTCGAGTCGTGGGTCAAGATCCCGCGAAAAGACCCCGACTTTTTGGACGTCGCCGAGCAGCAAGCGGCCCGCAAGCAGATCGAAAAATTCTTTGCCGGGCGGAACCCACTGCGGATCGACGGCATCTCGGTGAAACCAACCCTCCAGCGGCTCAACTTTTTTGGACTCGACATCAACGACTTTGCTCGCAACGCCAAACCGCGTCGCATGGGCGTTCACCAGGCTCGGCTCGGCGTGATCCTCTCCTTCAGCACGAAAGGGCCGCCGCAACAAGTGCAAATGCAATGGGACATGTACAGCGATCTGACACCGTCGCTTCGTTCCAAAGTGCTGGCCTACGACGGCCCGCCCGACGATCACGTCTTCATTACCGATTCGCAAACCTTTTTGTGGACGGGCAAGGAAGCCGGTCGAAAACTCGCGACGATCGACCCCGTGAAGACCGCTTTACAGTCGGCCAAGTTGGACGACACCCGCGCCCGCTCGATTTGCCTGGCGTTGGTGAAGAATGTCTATCGGGCATTCGATTATCACGACGACAGCGACATCTACGACGCGCTGGCCCACAGTGCCCATGGCGATTTGCTGCGGCAACTCTATTTGCAATTCAAGCGATCGTTGTTAATGGCCGAGCAAGGCGGCGCGAAGTCACGCGTGCGCGAAGTCAAATTGGTCGACGGCAAGCTGCTCAGTTCGCGGCGCGGCGAATTCCAATTCCGCTGTCGCTGGCAGGTAACCGGCACCGTGGAGCACTGGGGACACATCCACAGCCGCGTGAACGAATACTCCGCCATCTTCACCGTGGCCGTTGCCGAAGAGCAGTGGAAGATCACCAACTACCGTTTCGAAAATCAAAAACGAATCCGATTTGAAACGAAGTTGCGCTCGTTCAAGTGAGTTGAGCGGGTAGCTGGAGTCGGGGGTGGCTGGGGTCGAGCGAAGCGAGCCCCATTCGCACGCTGGCACGCCTCAACCGCTGGCTTCCTTCCTTATCTGTTCGCGTTTTACGGTCTGGATGACTGCCCAGGTGGCTCCCGCGTCGGACGAAACATCATCCCAGCGACCGGAGAAACGACCGCAAAATGACGACTTGAGAACCTCGTCCAGCAGGCGATGCTGCTCTTTCTCCATGAGTGGGTGCTTGAGATAGACGCAGGCTTCTTCCGTGGCTCGCACCGAGAGACCCGCTCCGAGTTCGGGAGCTTTGCGAATTCGGTCGGCAATCTCCACAAGCTTTTTCACCAAGTTCTTGCTCAGTTCGGGGTGGCGTGACAGCAGCAATTTGACTTCTTCCTCCGGCGGTAGGTAGTCCATTTGCAGCGGCGCGAAACGGTCGAGTTGGGCGGCGTCGATGCCGAATGTTCCGGAAAATTCGTTACCTCGATTCACGGCCGCGATGAACTGCACGTTGTCGCTGATTTCCAGAAAACGATTTTCGATGGGATGAAACAGGCGGCGCGTGGAATCGAGCGCGGGCATGAGGGCATTGCGGGCCGGTTCCTGGCAGCGATTAAATTCGTCTAGAAAGACCAGATACCGGCGTTCGGCGTGCTGCCCCGCTTCTTCCAATGCCTCCAGCATTTCGGTCTTGATGAAGTCGGTCACGGGCTGTCCCGATTCCGAGGCGCGAACTTGAATCGTCGCCAAAAAATCAGTCGCTTCCACCACGGCGCCACAGTTGAAGAAAACAAACTCCATTCCCAGCGACTGCGCGATCGAGCGGGCGAGTACCGTCTTGCCGCAACCCTGCGGTCCGTCGAGCAAGATATTCAAACCGCTTTCCAACAGTATCTGCAGCTTTCGCGAAACCACCGGATCTAGATAGACCCCTTCGATTTTGAAATCCAACAGCCGCACGAACTGCACTTCGATCGCACCGCGATCGGTCCGCTTCGGTTTGACGACGCTCTTGATTTGCACCAGACAAGGGATGCCCGGCCGAATGCGCGGGTCGTCGCTGAGGACAACTTTCGGCGCTCGCTTGCCGTCGAGATGCGTGGCGCGGAAACGAAACTCCGACTCCGCGACCGGATTGGCCCAAAACGTGGATTCCATCGTGGTGCCAATCTTGATGTCTTCAATCTTCCACTTGCCGGGCATGTGTTATTCCTTGTCCGGAATGTCGCTGATCGCTCCACGATCATGGCGTAAGGTTCGCGGAGCGAACCACGACTCTCAGTTGGCACGATCCTAGCCCGACATCGCGGCTTGCACCAGACGGGCAATAATCTCGCCAAAGCGACGCACGCCTACGTCGGCATTTTTGTCTTGCAGTTCCACATAGTGCGGGAAGCAAACCTCTTCCAACGGTTGAACGGCGACTTGAGCGCAGCAGATGTTCATGCGGTTGGTAATCCGTGTCACCAGCGCGCGAAGCGCGTCAACGGAGCATTCGGTTGGGAGTCCGTCGCTGATCATGACCAACAACTTCGCGCTCCGCTGGGAAGCGCGGGCCAGTTGAGCGGCATGCCACAAGGCGGCCGCGTCGTTGTTTCCGCCGGAAGCCACCAACGCATGAACGGCCGGCCGGTTGGCGTCGCCGGCGTCGTAGATCACCGAGTCCGTGAAGCCAAACAGCCGCAGATCGATGCCCGCGTAGTTTTTGGCGGCTTCCGCCAGCATCACGCCGAACAACTTGGCCCGCTCGATGTTGTCGCCGTAGGTCATCGAACTGGAGCAATCAATGAGGACGCCCAGAAACAGGTCGGTGTGAAACCGCGCCTGACGGGCGATAAGCATCCGCGGATCGCCGCGTAGCACTAGGTCGCGAATGCGAGTTCGGTCGAGCCGTTTGCCGCTGGTCCGCCGCCGCTGCGGCACCAACGCAATTCCAAGCTGTTGCAAATAGTGTCGCATGCGGCGTGCATGCCGGGCGACCTGCCGCGCATAAACCGCATGTTGTTCGCGGTCAAACTCGACGGGAAGCACCGTGGAAATGGTTTGAAAATCCTCATTGGGAATGACATTCAAGGTTCGCGGACCACCCCCGCCGGAACCCTCGCCGCGAGGTAACTCGCTGGCATCCGAAATGCGACGAATCTCCTCTTGCAGATCTTCGTTCGTGGCTCCCTCGCCATGTACCAGCAAATCGCCCGCGTCGCCTCCCAGAACGGCGTCTTGGCCGAAGGAGTCAAGTAAGCAAGTTTCATCGCCGAAGATCCGGCGCAGTTCACGAGCAATGTCTAACAGCCGATCCATCGAACTCTTCCGAAACTTCATTTTGAACAGCGCCAGCGCCTCGTCGACCTTGGGATCGTCGTGACGGTTTCCCAATCCCATCCGCAGCGCCCGGAAGAAGCGCGGAAAGCTCATTCCGGCACGTTCCATTTCGAACAGCAATTGCCCGTTATCGATGGCCACGCTCGCCTTGTCCCGGGCCACGCGCAGCTTCGATCGGGTCAGCACTTCAAACGCTCGCGCTTGCAGGCCGCCCAGCAATTGCTCGACGGATACCTCGTTGTGTGACCGCTGAAAAGCGTACGCCGCCAACCGCTTCAGCTTGTTACCAAAGCCGCGATCCTTGGCTCGCAGATTTCGTTCCAAGTGTTCATCGGATACCAGGTTCAATAATTTGAACAACGACTCGTTCTCGGCGGTTTTCCACACCTCTTGTTCATGTTCGCCCCGGTGATACATATGATGGCCCAATTCATGCAGAATCAGCGCGTCAACGACTTCTTCGCCGTGCTGTTCGCGACGCAAGATCGGCAGAGGGCTAATGAAAATCCGATTCTGTTCCAGCCGTGTATAGCCCAGATCCTCACCGCCGATCATGTCGACGGCGAACAATCGTCCCGTCAGTTCACGGCCAATGCGTACGCCGAGGGCAAAGCGTTGTGCCACGCGCCGCAGTTTTCCGGAAGGAGACCGGCTTCGCTTCAGCCGATCGACGGCCTTTTCACGGGCCTTCAGCAACTCGCCCTCGGCGAGTACGCGTTCGTAAGCCGCGTCGCGAGCCAGGGGATCCACATCCACGACTTCGACCAAGTCCAACAGCAGGCTCTCATTCGCGATGAGCGCTCCGGCGGCCAGGCAACTGGTCGTGGCCGCATCGACCAGCTCGGCCGGCGCATGCTGGAGTAATCCAAGGTCCTCGGCCAGTTGTTCGCGAGCAAAACTCTCCAGCATCAACGGATAGCCGCCGATGTCGTCGTGTGATTTGAGCCACCGGGCCGCCGAGACGCGCAACTGAGCGCCTCGCTCGGTGCCGCATTCCAAGAAGGCGTTCATCGCGGCCAGATGCTTGGAATCGACCTCCTTCATTTCCAACAGAAAATGCACGGCGCGCGTGTAGGCGTGCGACTGCGAAGACGGAGCCAACCGCTGGGCCATTTGTTCTTCATCGACTCCCAAATTGACCAGCCGTAGCCAATCGGTGTCGCGAAACCATTGGAGGTTGGACTCGCTGGCGGCGATCCGAAGAACGTCGTCCAACCACTCACTTTCACCGCGAGCCATGAATTCACAACCCAGCAGAAACTTGAGCTCCGCCCGTGAATCTTCAGCTCGCGCGAGCCGGCGAACGGCATCCAACGCCCCGGCATCTGGCCACAGCGAAACGGTTCCCGCGATGGTGTTGAAGGAAGGCGGCAACGGCGACCGTTGAAGCAGCTTGACAAGCCGCATCGCGCCGTCGTCGCTAAGCTCGACCAATCGCAATGCCGCCTCGTCGACGATGCCGGGATCGTCGTCCAAGCACCAATCTTCTAGCTGGTCCAGGTCGTTGCATTGGGCAATCCTTTCCCGGGTGGCGGGATCGAGAGGCTGTTTTGCGGCACGCGGCACGACCGCTTCGCCTGATAGGCCGCGCGAGTCGACCCAGGGTTGCAATACAGCACGCGTTTCCGGAGCGAAGGCCGGCAGCCGAACAATAACCTCCGGTTGCAAACGGGCCAGCGTTTCTGGAGCGACCCGTGCATCGAAGACTTTCATGAGTATCTGGGCGGCCAAATCGCCCTGGGCACCGGAAAGCGAATCGACCAGATAGTCGCCCAGTGACTCCGGAAATGACCGCCTCAATTGCTCCCGCTCCCGCCATCGCCAGCGGGCCACGACGCGGCTGACCGCTCTCCAGATTTGTCGCTGCAAAATCGACGAGCTGAGCGCATCGGCCAGTTGCAGCGTTGCCAGCATGTTTTCGTCCCGCCCCACCAGCTCGCAAGCGATCGCATCGCAATGGCGGTCCCAGCGATGCAGCCAGGAATGCCCGGCCAACGGCAGGTTCAACTCAGGTTCCCAAGCCGCAACCGCGCGTTCATCCAGCATTTCGAGAAACGAAGGGTCCTCACTGCCAAAGCGAACAAACTGATCGGCCAAGTCTTCCATTGGGTCGTGGCAAGCAAGCAGGGAAATACAAGCCGAAAGGCTAGGTGCGGTTGGCTCGTCGCGCCGCGACAATGCCGGGCAAAGCCCGCGATGCGGAGATGCCAAACAGGACCACAGCGCTGACGAAAGATCTGCCTCGGCGCAGGTCGCGATTTTTTCCATCGTTGCCGTCGACAGCGAAGCCACATGTTCCACCGCGCTTAGTTTCAACTCCTTCGCGGGAATATCCGCTGTTTCGGGGATTCGGCTGTTCGCCCATTCGCGAATCTCGCTATTCGAATGATCTGCCAGCGTCCGAGCCAACTGCATTTCGGTGCCATAGGGAAATCCTGGGCACCATACGATCGCGTGCAACAAGTTGCGCAATCGTTCGCGAGAAAGCTGCTCGCCCCATTCGACAAACTGCAACCCGGTCGATTCTCGCGCAATGACGGTGAGCATTTCTAAACCGAGGTGCATTTGCCGTGGATCGTCTACATCCATCCACAGTTCGAGGAACGACTTGGCGAATTGAGGATCGTCCGCTTGAACCATCTTCGTCGCCAGTATTCGGCCCGCAATGCGGCTCTTATTTTGGCCGAGGGACATCTCGGGCCGGCGTGCCAGTTGAAGCAAACCCGCGAACACTTCCACGGCTTGCGGCGCGGACAGAGGGTCGAGTAATTGCAGGCCATCCGCGTTCACCGCATGAACGAGCAGCGCCACATAGAGGCCGTAATGCTTTTTTCGCTTCTTACTGATCTGTTCAATCAGATACTGACGGCCATTTTCGGAATTATCGGGCAAACTGAAGAGCGGCGCGGAATGCTCGGGGTCTTCCAGAAACGCCGACACGACCGGATTCAAACGAAACCAACGAAGCAACAGGGCGATCGGATTGTTTTCGCAACGATGAAGCAATCCGCCGATGGCCCACAGGTCGAGGCTGCCTGAAGGCCGGCGAAACAACTCGTCATCCAGCAGCGGCCTGAGGGTTGTTTCCGGCAGGGGAGTGCACCGTTTCCCGGCGGCATACAACGCACGGATGGAACGGTAACGAACGCCGCGGGGAACACATTCGAAACTTAGAAAATAAGGCCAGTGCAAGGTGCAAACTTCCGCCGCCTGATCGACCCATCGCTCTTGGCGTAGTGCCGCAATCAACAGAGCGGCCGTGATGCGTTTGTAATCCGTAACACGATTGGTGATCAGCGCTTCGGACAATTGTTCAAAAAACGCGTTCAGCGGGCAAAAACCGGTGGCGGGATCAACTTCCTTTCCTGCTTCCGGTTCCCAAAACAAATCGCAAAGTTGATCCAGTAAATCGACCGACTCGGTGGAAGCACTCGTCAGCGTGTTGTCCGCGGCCATGCTGAGCAGCATCTCTACTTCAGCGTCGGTTCGCAGCGGTGTTGTCGCCAGCCAATCGTTCAGATCTTCGATGGGCAGATCCGCAATGATTCGCCGGGCCGCGGGGTTCGACAACTTTCCCTGCTTGGAAAACTCCAGGATGGCCGGAAACGCTCGAAGAGGAATCTTTGCCGTCGCCAACGACTGAAGAACTTGGTCGGCACAGCCCGGATCGGCGAGCAAGAACAGATTCAGCCACTGCGCGCCAGGCACGGAATCACCGGCAACCGCCGTCTGACGGACGTCCTGGTGATGGTGAAACAACGCGTGGGCCCAGCGGCTGGGCGCTTTGGCCGCGGAAACTCGCAGAGCTTCGACGGCGGAGCGGCGAACCGCCGGATCGTCATCGGACAATCCGGCCACCAACCAGCGAAAGGCGTTCAGGCCATGCGCGCCTCGCAGTGTTCGATAACCAGCCTGACGAAGTTGTGAGTTTTCGCTTTTGAAAACTCGCGACAGACGGCCAAAAAACGGAAACCGTTGGCGCAGCGGCAATTCGGCAAGCTGTTCAAGCAAGGCAACGTCGACGGAAAGCGACTCATCGCCCAGCATTCGCCAAAGTTTCAAGTCATTCATGGTGTTAGCGGTTAGCGATTAGCTTTTAGCAGTTAGCGATTAGCCGCGTGCCACTGGCTCTGCCAGTGTGAATTAGCAGTATTGATCCGCCAATAGGCAACGGGCGGCAAAAGGTCTAAAAGCTAACCGCTAATAGCTAACCGCTAATAGCTAATCGCTTAAAAAAACAGACGGACGCAACAGCGCGAATAGTCCACGATTCTGTTACGTCCGCCCATGATACCAAATCAAGTCAGACGGGCCTGCTTGTCACTTCCCGGTGGAATCCAATGCCGGCGCGTGTTTTCGGCAGCCGTTTGACAAAGGGCCTGCGCCCCACCGCCAAGACGATCGAAAGAAAACAACGTGCCGGCCGTTCAATTCTGAAAACCATCTCGCCTCATCGGTTGCACAGAAAGAGTTGGTGGCAGGTGCCAGTCCAAAGACATCCAATGGTGGTCACTAGGGATCTCGGGCACCGCGCTCAACTGCTCCCACCTGAGTAGCCGCTGTGCGTGCGCGGTCCAATCGGCCGGGTATCAATTTCGAGCCAACTCTGAGTAAGTAGCTCTTCCGGGGACACTCCGCCGAGCGGCTCGCCAACGAAAGTCGATCGAGCCCATTCGAATCAAGACGAGATGCCGCGGGTGAAAAGAAATCCTCCCACGGCGCAAAATTCAAGCAACGTGACGCTTGGCCACGTTTGACCTATTTGTATTGAATTGCCAAAGAGCCCGGCGCGTACTCGCGGCGGAATCGCTGATGGAATCGCCGTCACCGAAGTGGACGCCATCTGTGATTTGGACAAGTCAGGTCGCATCTTGTGACCGATGAAGTGGAAAGTTCGATGGAAGCGAAACGGAGCCTCAGGCGATGCGAGCGAACGCCCGAGCTTATTATTCCAGTACCCTCGCGGTATAAGATTAGATTCGTTTCACCGCGAAAATATTTCCAGTGTCTGTGGGTTTCTTCAATTTCGAGACACAGGCGCGCGGTGAAAGGTTCATCCGCAACGAATCCTCGACATCAACAAGTCTCCAAAATCGCGGCAAATAGGTCGCGTTGCCCACGATGGCGGTACCTGTACTCAAGACAGGTATTCAAGTATGCAGAGAATGTATGGGCGTTTTCGGGATACGCGAGTCGCCGTGGTTTCCTTCGCCGCTAATGTTCGCCCTGTTTTGACGGGACTCGGATTAAACCAAAAAAAAAGCGGCCTGCCGAGTCGTTACTCGAAACAGGCCGCAATCGGTTTTCGGCGAGACGATCGTGGCAGCGCCACAAGCTCAAATGCACACTCTATTCAGGTTGATCTAGCGAAGCGATTTGAAGTGCACCGAGGGGATAAAGGCCGAAGGGTCAACGACCGGAGCGGGTGGCATGGGCACGGCATCCTCGTCATCATGCGGGGCGACTTCGACGGGTACCTGTCCCCCGCTCGAGCAGCAGCCTGACACACAGCAAGCCGTCATGCAGCAGCGCCGCTTCGGGCAGCAGGCGGGGATGCAGCGGTTGCGACATTTTCGGACACAGCAACTGCAGCAACTGTTGCAGCAAGGATCGCAACAAGTGTCGCAGCAGGAATCGCAACAACGGTGGCGGCATCCGCCGAGCAACTGGCCAAGCAAGCCGCCCATGCGCGATCCGCAACCACAGCGCGAGTTGCAACCACAACACGGTTCGCAACCGCAGGCGGGTTCACAACCGCAAGCTGGCTCGCATCCACAAGCTGGCTCGCATCCACAGGCGGGCTCACAGCCACAACTGTTGCAGCAGGAGTTACAGCCACAGCCATGCGAGAAGATCATGTCCAACAATCCTACCCGCTTTCCGCAACAAGAGTTGCAGCAAGGCTCACACCCACAACTGTTGCAGCAGGGGTCGCAGCCGCAGGTGTTACAGCAAGGGTCGCAGCCGCAACTGTTGCAGCAAGGGTCACAACAAGGGGTGCTGCAGCAGCTTGTGCAGCAGCCGCCACCACCCACACCGAGCATTCGGTCGAGTAGCTCGAAGCCAAAGCTCTGGGTGCACAACCCTAGGCTCAGCACGAGCGAGGCGATAAACATGTTCCACTTCATAGAGCCACGTCTCCTTTACGAGGAACTTGACTGTCTTTCCCATCTCCTTCCATGACGGTCCCAAATTCCAGGCGTGAATTTGGATTTGGAAAGGGGGAATAAACGTAAGTTCGGACGGTAGGTCCCAAAACGGGCAGAGCCAATCCTTTTGACTCAATGATCCCCGTTCCGTTCAGCCACTCACGGCGGGACGCAATCGATGTCGCCATTCCGTGGTTGACAGTTACCGTATCGGCGTAGCTAGCGTGGAGCCTAGTTCGTTCTTCTCAGATGATGTGATTCTCCTGTTGGGAAAACCTTGTTGTCAGGACGGGTTGCTCCTGTCACCTGACTCAGTTTGAAATCGTAAAGGATGCCGATTCTAGGCGACACAACAGGTGGGGCCCGGCAAATCGGCGGTCAGGTCTTTGTTGGCCGTACAGCGTGACGCTTTGCGTGTCTGGAAAACAGAAACGGCCTGCTCGGAGTGTGAGCCGAACAGGCCGTTCTGAATATCGACTGATCAAGATTAGGCTTCGACAAGGTCGCCGCTTAATCCGAACACTTACTTAGCGGACATTGCTGGCGTGAGAAAGACCACTTCGAGGAGGCAAGCGGAAGGCCGAAGGATCAACGACGGGCGCCGGAGGAACCGGAGCGTCGGCGTCAGCTTCCGCGGGAGCTTCCTGGGGTTCGCCACCACCTTCGCAGCAACTGTCACAGCAGTAGCTTGTGCAGCAACGAGGCTTGCAGCAGCAAGGAGGAATGCAACGGTTGCGCGGCTTACGCACGCAGCAGCCGCAGCAACTGTCGCAGCAGCAAGGATCGCAACAAGAGTTGCAGCACGAATTGCAGCACGAGTTGCAGCAGCTATCGCAGCAACTTTTGCAGCAGGATCCGCCACCGAGCAACTGGCCGAGCAATCCGCCGCCGCAAGACTTCTTGCAGCAGGAACCACAGCAAGGATCACAACCACAACTGTTGCAGCAGGGATCACAACCACAGCTATTGCAGCAAGGATCGCAACCACAGGCCGGGGCACAGCAGCGCGATTTGCAGCAGCCACCGCCGAGCAGTCCGTCCAGCAAACCACCGCAGCGCTTCTTGCAGCAAGGGTTACAGCAGGGATCACATCCACAGCTATTGCAGCAAGGGTCGCAGCCGCAGTCGTTGCAGCAGGGGTCACAACAAGGGGTGCTGCAACAGCTTGTGCAACAGCCACCACCACCAACACCGAGCATTCGGTCGAGCAACTCGAAACCAAAGCTCTGTGTACACAATCCAACGCTCATAATGAGCGAAGCAATCATCATGTTCCACTTCATCGAGCCACGTCTCCTTAAAAATGGGAACTGTTTAGTCTGCCGCCGAACCAAAGTTCCTCTTTCCGCGATCCGCGCAATGCGCACGTCAATTCGCGGCATTACGTTGCTAGGCAGAGCCGGGATGACTGGTCAGTCGTCCAAGTTTGCGTTGCTTAGGGTGAGGCAAAAAGGTGGGAAAATCAGCAGCAATTCACACGGTAGGTTTTTTTGCCAGAACCGGTCGAGCCAATCCATGACCCGATAAAGTCCGCTCCGGTTGGCTGACACGTTGTCGCGTAGGGGTACGAGATTCTCGTGTCGTATCAACGGTATCGGCGAATACGATCGCGACGCTTGACGCTTTATCACGGGTTTTGCCCAACTTCTTCTCTGCGACGAAAGAGCACGATGCAAGATGTAATCGGCGCGATTCAAAACGCCGCTTGTGCCGTGAGGGTTGCTTCAATTAGGTGAAGTTTAGCGACGCGATTGTGGCGCATCCGTCAGGTGTAACGGCGCGAATTGGCTGGGACACAATAATGCTTCGCTAACAATGGTAACGGCCCGTTCGGAATCCGATTCCGAACGGGCCGCGATAGGAGCCAACACAATCTTTACGGTCGTGAATGTCGTAGGCGTTAGCGAATCTGTACGGACGACGCCTGGATGACTCGGTGTCGACTTCGAAGGAAGGCCGAAGGATCGACGATGGGCGCTGGCGGCGGGGGCGGAGCGTCGTCGCCGTCGATGACCGGCGCGGGCGCGTCGTAGTCGTCTACGCGGTGATTGCCCTGATGTCCCTCGCAGCCACAATGAGGTCGGCAGCAAGTCGCGTCGCAACCACACGCCGGCTGGCAGCAGCAATTAGGCTCGCAACCACATTTCGGTTGGCAGCAGCAACTCGGTTCGCAACCGCACTTGGGTTGGCAGCAGCAGCTTGGTTCGCATCCGCACTTCGGCTGACAGCAATGCGAATCACAGCAACTGCGAGTGTGGCAGCAACCGCCGAACAGATTGAACTTCGGAAAGGCCAACTTCGGGATCGAAATCCTAAAGCAACGTCGCGGTTTGCAGCAAGACGTACGGCAGGGATCGCAACCGCAGGCCGGCTTACAACCGCAACTCGGTTCGCAACCGCATTTCGGCTGGCAGCAATAGCGGGGTTCGCAACCGCACTTTGGTTGGCAGCAATAGTTTGGTTCGCAACCACACTTCGGCTGGCAAGGTTCGCATCCGCAGGCCGGTTGGCAGCAACTCGGCGCACTGCAACAAGAGCGTGAAGCGCAGCAGCCCGAATGGATTCCGAGCATGCGGTTCAAGAGTTCAAATCCAAAACTCTGCGTTGACATGACGGCGCTCAACAGGAGCGCTCCACAAATAATGTTCCACTTCATCGAGCCGTTCTCCTTAACGAGTGATGGGATCCTGTGTTTAAGTCGGGGTGTGACTTCAAGGACCTGCCCTGGCCGCGACGCGGTTGCGCACGTCGAATCTGGCCCAACATCCTGGGACAAGCGGGGGGAGGTTAAAAAGGAAGGGTGTGACGAAAACGACAGGGGGTTTTCATCGCGGCCAACCGGTCGAGCCATTGGATGGCGAGTAATTAACCGATGGGTAGGTGCGATGAACCGTGCCAGGAAGGCACTTTTGACGTGACAAAATTGATATCGGTCGGTCTGATTATGCCGCTTGAGCACATGTAAGGGATTCCGTGCTAATAGTTTACTTCAATCATTAGCCAAACCTTGACGGCTCCATAAGCTAGAAAAACCCTACCAGTTATGTGGTGTGACGGGCTGTCGACGATGGCCGCTTGTGCTGGCCTCAAGACTCCAAGTGGGGGGAAAGTTCGGGCAGTGACGGTTGTAGGGCAAGCGGTCGGGGTGGTAGACTTAGTGATTGCAGTTGATGCTGGAATCCCCACCACCATCCATCCCGCCGCCGCATGACGCAGCAACTAACTCAGTCTCCGTACGAGGTTGTGGACTTCGCTCAAATTCCCGGCACGCCGTGCCCGTGCGGAGTCGCCCGCAGGGCATTCGCCGATGCCAGCGATTTCCCGGCCACCATTCATGTTACGCAAATCTCGACGGATTCCCGGTTGCACTACCACAAGAGGCTGACGGAAACGTACTACTTTCTCGATTGCGAACCTGGGGCGCGGATGCAGCTCAATGACGACCAGATCGACGTCGCGCCCGGCATGTGCGTGATGATTCGCCCGGGAACTCGACATCGAGCCATTGGCCGGATGACGGTCTTGATCGTCGTGCTTCCCAAATTTGATCCTCAAGATGAATGGTTTGATTGAAGACACTCGGCGGCAACCACGCCGGTCCGATACGCCCATAACTGAAAATAATGCGAGCCTGTTATGAAACGGAACATTTTTCATTTCTTCATTGTCTCTTCGAGTCTCTCCCTGATGGTGGCCCTCGCGCTGATGGGCTGCGGCGGATGCGTCCGCACTTACTACGCCGGCAGCAGCACGACCTCGACCTTCGGCAGCACGACAACTACCAGTTCAAGTGCCTCCAGCGACACGGAGATTGAAGAAGACGTTCAAGTCGCTGCGGCCGACGACACCAGTCCCAAGCCGGTGGAACTTGACGCCCGCGATTGGACGTTTTGGCGCGGTCCCCGCTACAACGGCACCTCCTACGAAACCGGCTTGGCCGACGACTTCGATCTGCGTGGCGGCGATAAGAGCAACATCGTGTGGAAGAACGATAAGCTCGGCGGCCGCAGCACCCCCGTCACGATGGGCGGGCGATTGTACACGATCATGCGCGACAAGCCGGGAACCGCCGAAGAGGGCGAAAAGGTTGTCTGCGCCGACATGAAAACGGGCGACATTCTTTGGGAGAACCGATTCAATGTCTGGCTCTCGGACGTACCCGACACGCGCGTCGGCTGGTCGTCGGTGGCTGCCGATCCCAGCACCGGAATGGTCTACGCGTTGGGCGTTTGCGGTTTCTTCCAATGCATCAATGGCGAAAACGGCGAGACAGTGTGGAGCGTGCCGATGCACGAGCGGTTCGGCCTGCTGAGTACTTATGGTGGCCGCACGAACTTCCCCGTGATTTGCGACGACGTCGTGATCATCAGCGCGATCGTCATCGGGTGGGGTGACAACGCCAAGCCGGCTCATCGATTCATCGGCTTCGACAAAGCCACCGGAGACGTCGTTTGGTTTAATGGAACTCGTCCCTTGCCTTACGATACCAGTTACAGTTCCCCGACCGTGACCGTGATCGACGGCCAGAAGCAGGTGATCTTTGGATCGGGCGACGGTGCGATCTGGGGCTTTCAACCGCGAACGGGCGTGCCCATTTGGCAATATCGTTTTTCACGACGAGGTTTGAATGTCGCGCCGCTGGTCGTCGGCGAATCGGTCTACTCCGGGCACAGCGAAGAAAACGTCCAGGGTACCGCCATGGGCGGCGTCGTGGGAATCAACTCGCTAGCCGGCACGGGCGACATCACCAAAGCGGGTGAAAAGTGGCGCGTCGAGTCTCTCAAGATTGGCAAGAGTTCGCCCATCTATATCGACGGCAAACTGTACTGCTGTTCGGACGGCGCCAAGCTGCATATCTTCGACGCCGAATCGGGCGAAGAATTGTTCAAAAGGCATGCCCTACGCGGCACCATGATGCGTGCCAGCCCGCTCTATGCCGACGGAAAGATTTACGCCTTCACCACGAGTACGTATCAAGTACTCAAGCCAAGTGAAATGAAGCCGACCGGCGTCGACATCGTCAGCCAAGGCCGTTTGCCCGGTGGCGAGGAAGTGTACGCTTCTCCCATCGTGTCGCATGGCAAGCTGTTCTTGCAAACGACGAACGCCATGTACTGTATCGAGGACACCAGCAAAAAGCATGGCATGACGGATCCCCCCGCCGAGCCGAAAGAAGCTCCATTGTCCGAAGATGAAAAGCCGGCCCATCTGCAAATTATTCCCGCTGACTTGTTGATCAAGCCCTCGCGCATTCATCAATTCGCCGCCAATATTTACAACTCACGCGGCCAATTGATCGGTGAGGCGTCCGACGTGACCTGGGAACTGGACGGCCCCGGCGAGATCGTTGGGGGAGGAACATTTCTCGCCCCGCAGAGCGACGAGGCACCGGAACACGGCCACGTCGCGATCACCGTCAAGGCCAAGTCCGGCGGCTTGGAAGGCACGGCCAAAATTCGTGTGGTTCCATCGCTGCCCTGGAAGTTCGATTTTGAAGGCCTTCGCGCGCCGCCCGTCACCTGGGTCGGTGCCCGCTATCGGCATCAGATTCGGGAAGTTGACGGTAGCAACGTGATGGTTAAAGTCACGACGATTCCCAAAGGAACTCGCAGCCGCAGTTGGATGGGACATCCCGAGCTGAGCGACTACACGATTCAAGCCGACATCAAGGGCGCGCTAACTGATAATAAACTGCCCGACATCGGGCTGATCGCCCAAGGCTATACGCTCGATCTGCAAGGTGCCAATCAAAAGCTGGAACTGCGAACTTGGGTTCCGCACGACTACCGTACCAAGGTCGTCCTCGACTATCCCTGGAAAGGCGACACCTGGTACACCATGAAACTGCAAGCCGCGAACGAAGACGGCAAGGCCGTGCTGCGCGGCAAGATTTGGCCCCGCGACGAAATGGAGCCGGCCGATTGGACGCTCGAAGCGGTCGACACGGTCCCGAACAAGTCGGGCAGTCCCGGCCTGTTTGGCAATGCCAAGGATGCTGAACTTTACATCGACAACCTGTCGGTCGTTAGCAACGATTCGTTGGTCGCCGAGGAGAGTTCCGATGCAGCCGAAACAAAAGACGACGCCGGCGCGGACGCTACGGAAACGAAGTCCAAATCCAAGGATACGGAAACGGAGTCCAAGGAAACAGAGTCCAAGGATACGGATAAGGATGCAACGGACGATTCCAAGGACGCATCCAAGGCCGACGAATCAAAAGACTAACGGCCCGCTTGATTCACCAATAAATACCAAGACCCTGCCCACCATCCGCGATGCGGATTGACCCACCTTCACGGAGATTCCCCAATGAAAACGACTCACACCGCCTTTGCGATGATTGTCGTCGCAACACTTCTAGGCATGGCCGCCACGGTGATTACTTCTGGCTGCCAACAGAAGACGATCGAGTTGAGTTCTAACTCAACCAGCCCGCCACCGATCGAGGACATCGACGGCGACGAACAATTGAGTGACGATGACCAGCAGACGGAAGGCACGGGGAAAGAAGCGGACGACAATACAGTCGCGGACAACGATACGAAACCAACGACAGACAATGGCAAGGAAGCGACTGGCAACTCGGGCGATGGCAAAGAATCAACCGAGGAACCGGTCGAGCAAGTTGCGATCGCAGCCGTCGACAAAAAGGCCAACGCCGTGCTTGAAAAAGGCGATTGGCGTCAATGGGGTGGATCGTCCTATCGCAACAATGTACCCATCACCGGGCCTGTCGTCGCCGAATGGGATATCGGTAATTACGACCGGAAAAAGGGAACATGGAGCGATTCGAAAAATGTCAAATGGGTCGCCGCTCTCGGCAGCCAAACCTACGGAAATCCCGTAGTGGGCGACGGTCGAATCTTTGTGGGAACCAACAACAGCGAAGGCTATCTGCCCCGTTACCCAGACAAGGTCGATCTCGGCTGCCTGGTTTGCTTCAACGAAAAAGATGGCAAATTCCTCTGGCAACATTCCAGTGAGAAACTGCCCACGGGCCGCGTGCACGACTGGGAAATGCAAGGCATCTGCTGTGCCCCGCTGGTCGAAGGCGAGCGACTGTGGTTCGTCAGCAGCCGCGGCATGGTGATTTGCCTCGACACTCAAGGTTACGCCGACGACGAGGACGACGGTCCCGTACAGAACCAGTGGGGCCGCTTGTTCAATGTCATGTCACCGGCCCGCGAAGGCGACGAGAATCACGTGGAAGCCGCTTTGGCCGCCATCGGCGAAGGCAATCTGAGCGAGCATGTGCGCAACGAGTTGAGCCGCGTCGAAATGCCGGTTCCCATGGAAGTAAAGCTTGAGGCGGATAAGTCAGGCCGCAAGTGGACGTTTACCGCCAAGGTGGCCGATGCCGAGCGAAACTTTGAAATCCGCAAGGCGGGCTCTCCCACCGCGCCTCGTTTGGAATTCTTCAAGCAGATCAGCTCCGCGGATAAAAACGAAGCCGACACGGTTTGGGAATTCGACATGATGGGCCCCGAGATGGGAATCTCGCAGCACAACATGTGCAGTTGCTCCGTCACGTCGCATGGCGACATCCTGTTTGTCAACACATCCAATGGCGTCGACGAATCGCACCTGAACATCCCAGCTCCCGACGCCCCCAGCTTTATTGCCATGGATAAGAACACGGGCGAAGTGCTGTGGACCGACAAGTCGCCCGGTTTGAACATCTTGCACGGCCAGTGGTCATCCCCCACGGTCGCCGAACTGGGCGGCGTGCCGCAAGTCATTTTCGGCGGCGGCGACGGTTGGGTCTATTCGTTCAAGGCCGACCGGGGCACGGACGGAAAGCCGGAACTTCTGTGGAAGTTCGACGCCAACCCCAAAACGTCGGAGTGGGTGTTGGGCGGCCGCGGCACAAGGAATAACATCATTGCCACGCCGGTCATCTACGACGGACTCGTTTACGTCGCCGTCGGCCAAGATCCGGAACACGGCGAGGGCGAAGGCCATCTGTGGTGCCTCGACCCCACCAAGCGCGGCGATGTGAGCCCCAGTTTGGCCATGAAGGTCGAAGGCGACAAGCGAACTCCGATTCCTCCCAAACGGCTGCAAGCCGTCATCGAAGCGGACGGAGAAGTCGCGGTCGACAACATGAACTCCGCCGTCGTGTGGCATTATTCAGTCGCCGATCGTGATCTCAACGACGATGGCCGCATCGACTTCGAGGAAACGATGCACCGCAGTTGCGGAACGGTCGCCATCAAGGACGACATTCTGTACATCGCCGATTTCAGCGGTTTGTTCCATTGCTTGAACGCGAAAACGGGACGCGCCTATTGGACCTACGACATGTTCGCGGCAGCCTGGGGATCTCCGCTGATCGCCGACGGCAAGGTCTATATCGGCGATGAAGATGGCGATGTCGCGATCTTTAACCTCTCGACCATGGAGAGTGAGCCGTTCGCCGAGTTCAATATGGACGGCGCCGTTTATAGCACGCCGATCGTGGCCAATGGTGTCCTGTATATCGCCTCGAACCGGTTCCTGTTCGCCATCGAAGAACCGGGCGAAGCGGCCGGCCAATAGGTTTTGCAGTCAACTTGAAATCAGTTGGGGCTACTTCGCTTTCGCGGGCAAAGTAGCCCCGCTTTTTTGTTAGGAACCGTCATGACAAAGTCGGTATTGGACGTGGGCAACTGCGCCGCCGATCACGGAGCGATTCAGCGGCTGATCGAAAGCCAGTTCGACGCCACCGTCAACGCGGCGCAAGATCAAGAGAGTGCCTTGAGCAATCTGCGCGGCCAGCACTACGATCTAGTCTTGATCAACCGAATCATGGATTGGGATGGCAGTTCGGGCCTAGAACTGATCGAAGCGATCCAATCCGACGACCAATTGGACGTGCCCGTCATGCTGATCAGCAACTATCAGCAGCACCAGCAACGGGCCATCGAGCTTGGTGCCAGTCCCGGGTTCGGCAAGGCCGAGTTATCTTCGCCACAGACCATCGAGCGATTGGGCCAGTGGCTCAAGTGACCTTGCGACTCGGCAGCGAGACGGCAATTCCGTCCGCGATTCACGCGAGGCTCCCAACGTTCCTCATGAGTCAATCGCGAAGAACTTGAACGACTTGCTGACGGCGGCGGGATCGATTCCCTTTAGCTCGGCGATATACGCTTTGGCCTTATCCAGCGGACAACGTCGCAGGTAGTTGAGTACCGGCACTCGTACCCAATTTGCTTCTTTCGTTTCGGCTTCGACAAAAAGCGTGTAGAGCTTTTCGATCACGGTCCAGTCTTCCATCCGACAAAAGTCACCGACTACCAGATCGGCCAACTCGGGCCGTTCCAGCACAAGCCGCATCGACATCAGCACCCTCTCCCGGGGAATTACGTCATGCCGGTCGAGATGATAACGCAGCGCCATGATGGCCGAATACACCGGCTGAATTGCGGCACTCTTGTCTTTCAGGAACAAATCTTCGACCGTCCGCAAGCCCGCCGGTCCCCGCAGTTTGAGATAGGCCCCAATGGCTTCGTCAAGGCCCGCGCTCGTTTTGGGATCAGCTTTGGCCGCCTTCATGCATGATTCTAGAAGTGCGACATCTTCGACGGCTCCGCGGATCCCCAGCATTTGAAAATACAATGACCGCTGAGCGGCGCTGGACTCGGGATTTCCGATCCAGGCGAGCAGCTTTCGGCGATCCATGATGTCCCGCACTTGTGCCAGATGGCCGTAGGGTGCCGCCTGCACTTCGGCGAACGCGTCGGCCGCGATCTGTTTGTCCGGGTCACCCAAACGCCGCACGAAGAATTCCAGTTGCCGAATGTCATGGTCCGGCAATTCCGACAGTTGTTTCAAATAATCGACAAACTCGGATGAAACAGATGTCACGGGAGATACGACCTGCCAGCGCAATTCGGACGTACCGGTCGCGATCAACAAGAACTGCTGGCCCGCTGCCGACGGATGTCGCCGCGCTCTAACAACCAGGGGCCGCATCGTCAGGAATTCGCCCTTGATGACCTGGACAACTTCAAATTCGCCGCTGCCCTTGGCACCAGAATCCTGGCTCAAGGACTGGGCAATCACAACGACGGTCGCCAGATCCATCTCTTGGCGAAGTGTCTTCGGAGCCGCAGGGCTAAAAAGTGCCGCCCGCAGCGGCGATGCATGGACCACAACCGCAAGAAGGGCAAATGACAAAATTGTTGAGCAGCGTCCTACCATCTTCCATCCCCCTTCCGATCCTCATTCCCTTCGGTCACGCGCCCGCCGTCTCTTACGCTCATCGGTGAAAGCCCTCCTCCGCCAAGCGGCGCACGTCGCAGAGTGTAACATACAAGCGACCGCCAGACTGATGCCGTTTTGTTGTTCATAATCCTACCCCAAAAGAAGCCTCGTAAAAGAGTTACCGCAACGCCATGTCCTTCCTGCCAAAGTGAATCGAATCCAAAAACGTTTGCAATTCGGCAAGCGTTTCAACCGGGTAAGCGCATACATCTCGCGCCTCGGCGTGGGGCGGCGCACTTCCTGTGCCATCCCGTCGAGCCCATCGAGATGGTGATTACCTGCCCTCTCTCCATTTTACAAGATCCAGTGCAACCGGTACACCATTATTTTGCCGGGCGATAGAATTGCGCGTCACGCTTCGATCACAGGAGAACATCTGCGGCGAATCGCCTACCAGTCGATTTGCGGAAACGTCATGGCGCGCTATCGGCGATTTATCACCAAACCACCCTGGGCCTCGGCCGATGACCTTCCTTAATCAAAACTCTTCGCGTCGGTCGACGTGACCCGAGCGTGAAAGAACGAGGCAATGTCTCGATCGAAGGTGTTTTATGCGAGCGCCATTTTCATTTTTCACGAGCTCTTGGCACTTTGATTGGAAGACGGCAATGTAGAACTTGTCGGGCTACAGAAACTGGTAAGTCCAGTTCCAAAAGGAATTTGTGTCGAAAAAGGAAGACATCATGAGTCACGCCATCACCACTCTCTCTCGACCGTCTTGCATGGGCGGGCGAGTAGACCACAATGGGTGGCATGGCCGTCAGCCCCTCGACATTTGGCAGCACGTCTAGCGACCTCATTAGCCGCCTGCGCGCCCAAGATGCGGCGGCCTGGGAGCGATTGACGGACCTTTACGGGCCGCTCGTATACTACTGGAGTCGACGGTCCAACTTGCAAGGCGAAGATGCCGCCGACATCTTTCAAAGCGTGTTCACGGCGATTGCGACGAACATCCAGAACTACCAGCAACGCGAGGGCAGTAATTTCCAGGGTTGGCTCTGGACGATTACACGCAACAAGATCAACGACCACTTTCGTCGCATTCGACAGCATGGCGAAGCGGCCGGCGGCACCGCGGCCCAACAGCAACTGGCCGACCTACCCGACTATCAGCCCAGCGAGACGACCGACGGGGAAGATCGGCAGGAGTTCAGCGCCCTTTTGCATCGCGGGTTGGACCTCGTGAGGGCCGAATTCGAGGACCGCACCTGGCAGGCTTTCTGGCGGTCGGCTGTCGAGGGGGATAGTACCGCCGACATTGCCGCCGACATGGGTATTTCGGCAAATTCGGTGCGGCAGTCCAAAAGCCGCGTAGTGCGCCGTTTACGCGACGAATTGGGCGAAGATCTCTCGTAGGATGACTTTTTCAAAAAGTCCTGTCGCGCACCTGCGTTGTCCTTAATAGCGGCAAGTATTGGGCATCTTTCTCGAATTCGCAACGGAAATCCTTCCCATGACAGACAACGATTGTCCCTCGTCCGACCAACTGAAGGCCTACCTGCTCGGCCAGATGCACGTAGAGCAGACCGACGAGGTAGCCCGGCATGTCGACCGCTGCCCGCCCTGCGAAGACACGGTGGCCGCACTCGAGCAGCAAAGCGATACGTTGCTGTCGGGCCTGCGTAGCCAAGAGCGGGGCAAATATGCCAGCGACGACGACTACCAGCAGGCGTTGGCGTTCGTCAAGAACATCGGTCGCGAAGCGTCACTCGCGACATCAAACACGGGGGCAACTGCGAAAGACGACGCTCCGCCCGTTGGCAACCTGCGTGAATACGAATTGCTCGAAAAACTGGGCGAGGGAGGGATGGGGGCCGTGTACAAGGCTCGGCATACCAAGCTCGACAAAGTAGTCGCCATCAAAATCCTGCCTGCCGAGCGAATGAGGGACGCGGGCGCGGTCGCCCGCTTCGAGCAGGAAATGCGAGCGGTGGGAAAGCTCGACCATCCGAACATTGTGCGTGCCATGGACGCCGGCGAAGTGGACGGAACGCACTTCCTGGTAATGGAACATGTTCGCGGCGTCGATCTCTCGCAGTTGATCAAAGGTCGCGGTTTGCTACCGATCTCCGATGCCTGTGAACTGATCCGCCAAGCAGCGGTCGGGCTCGACGAAGCCAACGAACACAGCATGGTCCACCGCGACATCAAGCCTAGCAATCTGATGCTGGCCCAGCATCGCCGCAAACCGCCCGTCGTGAAGATCCTCGATTTGGGCCTAGCGCTGCTTTCCGGAGGTCACGCCCCCGATGCTGGCGGCCTGACCAGCACCGGCCAAATGATGGGCACGCTTGACTACATGGCACCGGAGCAAGGCGGCGACAGCCATGACGTGGACATTCGGGCCGACATCTATGCGCTGGGAGCCTCGCTCTACAAGCTGCTCACCGGCAAAGTGGTCTACCACGGGCAAGAGCATCGAACGCCTGTCCAAAAATTGACGGCCCTGGCGACGGAACCGGCTCCGCCGATTCAGCCGTTGCGCGAAGAAATCCCCGACGCGTTGGCAGCGCTGGTTCATCGCATGTTGGAAAAAAAACCGGAAAACCGCACGGCGACGCCAGCCGAGGTGGTTCAGGCGCTCGCGCCGTTTTGCGAAGGCGCCGACCTGTACGCGTATGTTTCGACGGAGCCCGTCCCGGAAGCAAGCGACCTCTCCCAATCGTCCGCGACCCAACCTCAGCCTTACGGCCGCGACACCACCACCGGGCCGCCCGTCGACCGACCGGCATCCGCGACGCAAGAGCAGTCCGCGACGACGGTCGCGCCCGTCACCGAAAGCCAGCGACCCGGTTGGCGTGGTCCGGCGGCGATTGCGACGGCACTTGGTGCGTTGGCACTGGCGGCCGCGGTCGTGGTTTTCACTTTGAAAACTCCGCAGGGCGTGATCACGGTCAAAGTCGCCGAGCAGTATCAAGATCAGATCAGCATCAAGGTTTCCGGCGACGATGGCCCCTTGGTAATCAGCATGAAGAACAACTTTCGCATCGAACTGGCCGACGGCAAATACACGCTGGAAATGGGTGACGGGAAACAGCAGTTCAAACTCAGCCGCCAAGAGATCATCGTTAGCAAAGGCACCACGCAAGTGGTCGAAGTTACTTTTCGAGAAACGGTTGCCAAAACGGCGGACACGAAAATCAAATCAAATCACGACGTGCCCGCCGTTGTGAAAACGACGTCGCAATGGACCCCGGGGATGAAAGCCAGCGACGGCGCCCCGTCACTGGCGGATCTTGATGCGGCCCATGAGGCGGGCTACCGAATGCTGGAGATCGGCGAGTGGGAAGGAGTCGATGGCGGCATCACGCAAGATTCCAGCCATTTGGTCGCCTGCGACGGCAGGGGCAAGGCGCGGGTCATCAACTTCTTTACACAGAAGGTCGTTCAAACGATGGACGGCATCCGGCCGCCCCTGGCTTTCTCGGAAACCGGGACGCACATGGCGGCGCCGATCGACGACGACACCCTTGGCGTCTGGGATTGGAAGACCGGCGAGCAACTCAAGACGCACGAGATGCCGTCGCTCGGGCTAATGCAACTGAAGCTTCGCGACGATGGCCAGGTGCTCTTGGTTCGGGTCGACCCTTCAGTCAAGAACGCGATCCAGCTCGTAACATCCGACGATCCCCAGCCGCGACTCTTCGTGGGACACAACGGTGAGGTCGATGCGGTCGCCATCTCGGCCGATCACCAGTTCCTCGTCTCTCACAGTTCGGCAGGCGAGGTCAAGACCTGGCGCGTCGCTGATCGCATGGTGCTCTATGAAGGCGAGTGGACCGGCAATTATGGCGGCCAAGGCGTGCATGTGGTGTTCGCGGAGAACGGCAAATCGTTTTTCATTACCGAGACTGTCCAAGGCTTGGCCAGGATTAACACGCTGAACGGGCAGCAGCAATTTAAGGTCAATGACGGACGCATCTCAACCATGGGCATCTCAATTTCCCGCAACGCACGGCTGGGCATTTCTTTGTATGAGGGCCGTCTGCGCCTTTTTGACCCCGCCACAGGCGTCATCTGGAAGAATCTGGCAAGTGCTATACCCTTCATGAGATACTCGATTGCTCCCCAGTTCTCTCCCGACGGTCAGTTCTTCGTCCTCCGAGAACATCAATTCATCGGCTCAGAAACAAATGGGAAAGTCCGTCCTCCATTTCATCTGCGATTGTATCGCCTGCCGACCTGCGAGCGCTCGGTGCCTTTAACGGCAACTTCAGGCGAGCAGCAAGGACCATGGCAACGATTTGGCACGGATGTCGGTTGTGTCCATGTAGGCCGATCCGTGCAGGGGTCAAACACTACCGACGGACACTTTGTTGCAGGCGGTTACGCTACAGCCATCATCCACGACATCGCTAACGGCCGCGAAACACGACGGATCGACGCTCCACGCGTTGTCGCGTCGCTGATCTCTCCGGACCGCAAGCATGTTGCCAGCTTCCAGCAGAATCCCCAGAGAGTCTTCAACATAGTTAACGTTGAAACGGGCAAAACGTGGCGGAGCCCTCCGTGCTTATGGGACGGCGCAGCTTTTCTCGCCAACGGAAATCTGTTCATGGCGCAGAACCAAGAACGTCGACTTTCCATCTTCAACGTCGAAACAGGCCGTGAGCTCGGGAGCCTGTTTTCCCAAATTGAACATGGCCCGTTCAATCGAATTGCAACCAGCCAGGACGGATTTGATGTCGCTGGCTTGACAACAAACGGCTTCGTCAATCTTTGGAAAATTCCGCGCGAATGGGGCAATGAACGAAGTAGGGCGGATGCCCCGCCGGTCTTACCGTTCCGTATTATCAAAGCCCATCAGGGGGAGGCATTCGATGCGGCGTTTTCGGGCGATGGTGACCGGGTGGTTACTTGTGGCAGCGACAAGAAGATCATCGAATGGGATCTCAAGACGGGCAAGCGTCTGCGTACAATGGAAAAAATCGTGGGTATCGTGAACCGGCTGGTCGTTGATCGACATGACCGAGTCATCACAGGCGAAGTCGACGGCGTTTTGAGAATCCGCGATTGGGAAACGGGCAACGTTTCCTTCACGCTGTCAGGCCATTCCGGACATATTGAGGACTTGCGACTATCCGGCGACGACCGATACGTCCTCTCCAGTAGCCAGACCTTCGGGAGCTATTCTTACTCGAAAGCTGGCTACCGTTTTGGAGACCATACCGGGCGTTACTGGAGACTCCCGCCAGCGGACAAGGAGCCCTCGGCGGCAGCCTACCAAGGTGAAGTCAAACGAATCTCGTGGCGTCAGTACGATCATGAGAAGTTGCTCTCCGCCATCGTGTTGCCCGTCGCGGGCCAAGCGATCACAGTTCATCAGCCGGAAAAAGACAAGAAGGGCAAGTCCGTATTGCGGATGTGGGATATTGACGCTGAAAAAGAGATTCGCCAGCTTGAAGGGCACGCCGGGCCGATCACGCATCTGACCGTCTCTCCCAGCGAGCGCATCATCGCCGCCGCGACAGAAGAGCGCGTCCATGCCTGGTCCGCCAGCGACGGTCGGCTCGTCTACTCGCTTGAGAGTCGTGGGCCGCTTGCGTTTACTTCCGACTCGTCGCAGCTTTTGACGGGCGGAGGGGAGGAGCCGTGCGTGGTTTGGGACATGAAGACGGGCGAGACGGTCCGCGAAATACAGGTGGGTCCGAAAGACGGTGGATTTAGGTCGCATTTGATTCTGCCTGGCCAGGGGAGTGTCGTCTCTCAGCTTGCTCTTGAGAGAATCCACGATAACGTCAATCGGTATGTCATCTGGGATTGGCAGTCCGGCGAAACGTATCAGTCGTTCAATCGCGTCCGCCTGTACAATTTGACAAAGGGCTTTGTTGGTTGCTCTTCATCGGGCGATCGGCTGCTTGTCAGCGCGGGCAATTTCATGGAATTCGTCGATCCCGGCACTTCTGCCGTGGACGCGTCACCTCCGGGACATGACGCGAACGTCAGCGGTGGGAAATTCTTCGACGAGGATCGCTTTCTCATCACCTGGGGAAACGATCAGACTATACGAATTTGGGACGTTGCGACCAGAACGGAAATCTACCTCAATGGCGAGCACAGGTACGGACATTCGAAATGGTACATGACTCCTCACCACGCGGCGGATATTACACCCGACCGAGAGCACCTCTTGTCGGTCGGCGATGACGGCACAATCCGCAAGTTCCGCTTGCCGAGTGAAGTCATCGAACGGCTCAAGGCGAATCCGTGACACAAGGCACCGAGCTTGGACAGCGGGCCGTTGCGAGAAGCCGACGATCTCCGCGGTTGGTCCGCCGAGCAAGGGGATTATGCGTTGTCCAGTTCGTGCCCGGTTTAATTGATGCCCCTTGAGCAAACGTTCGACCGTCACACCGGATTATTCGCGAATCGAGTCAATTATGGGACTGGCTCCGAGTTTTTGTGTCTTGTGCGGCTGTTTCAGTGGTGGCGACTCGGTGCCTGTCCCATTATTGACGGCTCGCTCAATGGGCCGTTCGCAAAGTAGGCCGTTCGCAAAGTAGGCCGTTCGCAAAATGGGACAGGCACCGAGAATTCACTTTACTATTCCGCCGCCAAGGAGAAGCTTGCTCGGAACCCGTCCCAATTTGTGAACTACAAATGCGGGGTCTTGTTTCGGGTGAATGCACCCTGGTCTCGACTACGAGGGCGAAGGCAACGGTTAACTCAACCAAGCAATGGAATGCCCCGGCAATTCATAACTGGGACCGGCAACTGGTTGGTCGGTCAGTAAGTCGCGGGTAACTTGCGATGCCGCCAGTGTGTCTAGTTGCAGTTGGGCCGGCTGGTCGCCGACGTTGGTCAGCACCAGAATGCGTTGACCGCCGTCGAGACTGGTTCGTTGAAATGCGACGACCGACGGATGCTTGGTGTTCAAAACGGTTTGTGGTGCGTCGGGATGAAACGCCGGTTGAGCGATGCGGACGGCCAGCATGTGGCGGTAGCCGTCGAAAATCCGGCGCTGCAATGAGTGTTCGTCGGCCAGGATCTGGCGTAGTTCCTGGCTGTCGAATTTGCGGCGGTTGATGGTTCGATTGTGTCCGGTTTCGTCGACGCCTTCAGAGTAGTTTGTTGTTCCAACCAGGCTGTGAAAATAGATCCCGGGCACGCCCCGCAAGGCCAACGCCAGACCTTGCGATGCCAAGAATCGGCGGGCATGTTCATTCGGGGCAAGGCCCGCTGGCGTGTCGAGCGCCGAGACATACGCAATGTTCAATTCGTAAGGGCTCTCCGTTCCATCCGGTTTGGTCCGCATGCTGACCCGACCGCCCCGTTGGCGAACACCGTCCACGAGGCCGTCGAGCCGCTGTTGCGATACCAGGCCTTCCAGCGGACGGACACCGATGCCGTCGTGCGATGCCGTGAAGTTGAAGTAGGTCATCCCCGGGCCGGGGAATTCCAAGCGGGATAACCAGCCGTTCAACGGACTCGCATCGCCCGTCATGAACGCGTCCAGCAGAAGTGGAGCGAGGCTGAATTGATAAACGGCGTGCGCTTCGTCGCCAGCCCCGAAGTAGCTGATGTTCTCCGCGTGAGGCACGTTGGTTTCGGTTAGCAGAATCGTTCCCGGCGCGAGATCATCAACCAGATCGCGCATCAGCTTCACCACGGCGTGCGTTTCCGGCAAGTGCATGCAGGTCGTTCCGCTTTGCTTCCACAGAAACCCAATGGCGTCCAGGCGAATCACTCTGGCGCCATGCTGAATGTACAACAGCAGGATGTCCAGCGCTTCCAACAACACATCCGGACAAGCGAAGTTCAAGTCGACTTGATCGGCGCTAAAGGTCGTCCATACATGCTTTGTGCCGTGAGCGGTTTCAAAAGCGGTTAGCAGCGGGGTACTGCGCGGCCTCGTCACGTCCGATAAATCGGTCTTGGGATCGACGTCGATGAAATAGTCATCGTAGGGCGACTCGCCCTGAAGATACCGCTGGAACCACTCGTTCTCACGCGAACAGTGATTGCAAACAAAATCAAAAGCCATTCCAAATGACTCGCCGAACCGATGCACATCCGACCAGTCGCCAATTTCCGATTTAACCTGTCGATAATCGCTCACCGAAAATCCGTCGTCTGACGAATAGGGGAAAAACGGCAGGATGTGAACCGTGTTGATTACGTTGTCGAGTTCGTGGTCCAGCAGAAACTGCCGCTGGGCTTCAATCGCGGCCTGGCCAGTGCCGCGCACCTGATCCCCGTAAGTGATCAGCACGACATCACGCTCATCCCACAACGGACCGCTCGGCCGGTCACGGAGCCCAGCGTAACGATCCGCGAGTTGGTCGATGCGTCCCAAAACGCCGTCGGCCTGTTCGCCGTAAAGAAGCCGCAGCTTTTCCAGCATGCGCGGACGAAACGAATCGGAAATTGGCATCCGTCAGCTTCCTTTGTGCCTACGGTCCAAGGCATGGTATGCGCGGTGGTGACGACGTCGATACGCCAGCCAATGATAAGCGGATTTTCGTAACCATCAACTGCAATGCCGGCTTCAGATCCGTAGGCCGGACCGAGTAGCGAAGCGACGATGTTCCGGCATCCACGGATTTAGGAAGGTTTGGGACTGCCGGAGCAGCGCTTCGCTTGATCCGGCCTACACCTCGATCTCGCAATCCATTGCCCGCAAGCTCAACGTTTGCGTTTAGGTCGGCGGGCGTCTTCGGGGATCGGCCCCGCCATGGGTGGAGTTTCGAAGAACTTGCCGTCGTCGATCAGGCGGGGATCGCCGGTCGCCTTTAGTTCGGCAAGCAGGCGCTTTCGCAGATCGGCGGCCACCTTGGCGTATTGGGGATCAGCGGCCACGTTCTTCATTTGGTGGGGATCTTTCTTCAAGTCGAACAGTTCCTCGCGGGGACGTTTGCCGTAGGCGTGATCGAAATACGATTTCCACTTTGGGTCGTTTCGGTGATCCACGATCCAGGCTTTGGTCGGGCCAGCGTCTTCGTCGGGCAAGGTGGCAAATGTGTTTTCGGTCAGTTGCTCTGTCGAGGGCGGGTTGTCGCCGTCTAGGCGGTAGGGATCGCCAAGCGGGTAGCGGTCGGGGCGGAAATTGATGATGAACGAATATTCGGCCGTGCGGATCGCCCGCTGGGGATACGGCAGATTCCCCGCGCGGGCCGAAGCGACATGCCGTTCGCGTCCGGTCACGACCGAGATTCGCTTGGGATCAACCAAGCCTTCTCGATCTGATTTTAGGACGGGCCACAAGCTGCGGGCCGTCATGACTTCGGGAACATCGACATTGCCGGATTCCAAGAAAGTCGGGCCCAAATCAGGCAAGTTGACGAAATCGTCGACGACGCGCCCGCTGGAAACTCCGGGACCGGAAATCGCCAACGCGACCCCCGTGCCAAAGTCGTACAGATTGCACTTGCCGTGCGGAAATCCGGGAGGACCATGATCGCCACTGATGACGACCAAAGTGTTTTCAAGTTCGCCCGCTTTTTTCAGCTCTTCCAGCAGCACGCCTACCGCGGCGTCGAAGGCTTCGGTTTCACCAAAGTAATCGGCCAAGTCTTCTCGAATTTCGGGCACGTCGGGAAGAAACGGAGGCAGCTTGCCTTTCAGTTCGTCGGGATTGATGTTCCACAACTTCTTGCCCGACCCCTTGATCCACTTGCGGTGCACGTTGGTCGGACCGAACCAATAGCAAAACGGCTTACCGTCGTCGCGCTTTTCGAGAAAGCTGTTGAAGTTGCCGCGCACGTCACCAAACAGTTCTTTCTTTGCTTCGGCGACGGTCTTTCCTTGAGCGACCAGGCGGGTGGCGGTTTGCGAGAATCCGTTGAAGCGGCTGCCGGACTGTTGATAGGAAAACTTCTGGCCGCCGTAGGGTGAATCGGCGGGAATGCCCGGGCTCCAGACTTTCCAGGACTTGCCGATGTGGTAGCCGTTGTCGTTCAGCAACAGCGGCCAGGCGGGAATGTTGGAATCCCACACCGCACCTTGCAAGATGGCGGCGCGACCGGTTCGCCAAAAGTACTGGCCCGACAACAGCGAACTGCGGCAAGGCGTGCAGGACGGGGCGGTCACGAAGGCATTGCGAAACAGAACGCCGCTGCGCGCTACCCGGTCGAAGTTGGGCGTACGCACGACATCGTTGATGCCGCCTTTGCCCTCGACATCCGCGTAGATGCTGGCACAGCGGCCCCAATCGTCGGCAAAGGCGAACAAGATGTTGGGGCGAGCCGGCTCTGCGGCCTGTAAACTGGCACCGGCAAGCGTGAAGAGGAAACAGCAAACAACGGCGGTCAGAACTCGCATGGGGTATCTTTCTCCGATAACGTGGTGTGAGCATTATAAACTCAGCCGGTCGCCCTTGCAGCCTTTGCACCAGAGCAGTCCGTATTTGAAGGACGCGCAGTCGTGTCGCCCAAGAGACCCCCTCTAACTCCCCCTTGGCAAGGGGGAGAAAAAAAAATCACCCGCTCCTCGTTGAGAAGCGGGTGACTGGTTATGAAAATCTGTCGGCGATTGCTCGCTTCGGTCGCTTAACCGCGGACGAAGTTCAGCCCTTGGTCTTTTTCGCCGGACAGTTTGAAGTTAAAGCCGTTCTCAGTACGGCTGACGCTGCCAGCGAGCTTGCGGTTGTCGGTCCGAACCAGTGTCAGAGATCCTTGAGCCACCGTGTAGGAACCGCTGAACGCACTCGTGCGGCCGGCTTTGGTCGTGGCGGACCAATTGAACTGGCCATTGGCCTCCAAGTTCAGTTGAACGCGGGCACCGTTGGAAAGATCAGCCTTCCAACTTCCGACGTGGCTGGCAACTTGACGAGCAGGTTGACTCGCCGGTGCTTGGGGCTGCGGGGCAGCCGGTTGGCTGGCACCGAGTCCGGCCAGTGCCTGCAGGGCGGTTTGCGAAGCGTTGTCGGCCGGGGCCGGATTCTGCGCGGTTGCCGGAGCCTGCTGCTGCGGAGCTTGACCCTGGGGCTGACCTTGGATCTGCTGTTGCGGAGCCTGCTGTTGCGGAGCTTGTTGCTGCCGCTGCTGCGGTTGCTGCTGCTGCTGCGGTTGTTGCTGCCGCTGTTGTTGCTGCTGCTGACCGCCACCAAATTGCTGTTGTTGGCCCTGTTGTCCGCCAGCGAAGCCTTGCTGCTGACCGGCGAAACCCTGTTGCCGTTGTTGGCCTGCAAAACCTTGTTGCTGACCCGCGAAGCCCGGCTGACCCGACTGGCGGCTCCCACCCAACGCTTGCGTTCCAAAGCTCCCTTGAGGGTGCCGGTTGATGTAGATTTGGGGATTGTGGGGGTATCGCGTTTGGCAGCGGGGCACGTAGTTGTGGTGGTAATTTCGGTAGCCGTTGTGGCACTGGGCCGAAGCGGTGTCAGAAAGTCCGGTTCCGATCATCGTTAAGGCAAACAAGATGGCTGTGATTGACTTGGACATAGTTAATTCCCTTTGAAGGTGGTTGATTTGTTGTTTTGGGTGTCCGACTAACTATCCCAGCGGCAAAAGGATTCAGTTGTTACAAGGAATTCTGGAAGTTCCCTCCGGACGGGCCAAATTCGCTGATAACCGCAAAAAAAACACGGCCGCAAGTCCCGCCTACGAGGCAAAACTTAACGGCCGTGTTTTCGAGAAGGTGTTTTCTTTGAGTCATCCGTAGGTTCGATTCGAGGGCTGACTACTTTCCGAGCCAATCGTCCAGCGTTTCCGAAGCGTCTTGGGCCTTTTGCTGCGGAGCCAGCTCTTTTTTCATCAAACCGGCCAGTTTGGCGACATAGTCCATGGTGCTCTTGACCGCGGCGGGGGTCGCCGTGGCGTCCATCTTGACTACGTAGAGGATCAGATAGTCGCCTTCCTTGGTCTGTTCGACGGTCCAGGCTCCGATTTTGGTGCGGGAGCTTTGAACCAGCAGTTTCATCATCGTGTCGACGTTGGGGGCCTGCTTGGTGGCCAAGGCCAGCGACCAGATCTTGCGAACGTCGGCTCGCTGGAAGTATTCGATTTCATTGGTGATGAAAACCGACTGCTTTTCCTCTTTTTCCAGGTTGAAATCGACTTGCAGGAAGCCAGTTTCGTGCTTGGTGTATTCCAATTCCGCTGTGGTCAGGACCTCGGCGGCCGGCAGCGGCGAGGGCTTCCAGGGGCTGGCCATGAACTCTTTGACTTCGCTGACATCGACCGAGTAGGTCACCAGGCGGGCTTTGGGAGCGATCGCTTGCGAGATGGCAACCAGCTTGCCTTCATCGTTCATGACGGGTCCGCCGCTGTCGCCCGAGTTGATCGGAGACTGCGTTTCGACCACTTTGAAGTCGTGTTCGCCGGCACCGGTGCGGAATTTCTTCTGGTAGACGGCTCGCACTGTACCCGAGGTGAAGACCCACAAGGCTTCGGTCGACCCAGGATTCCCGATGGATTGAACGTCCGAGCCAGGACCGATGCTCTCCTCGGCCAATTCGATCGCCTGGGCGTTTTCGGGCAGCTTATCGAGTTCGATGAGGGCCAGATCTCGCTTGCGATCGATGGCGATCACGCTGCCTCGGGTCCCCAGCCGCTTGACGTTCTTCAAGTAATGCTGACGGCTGACGATGGGGGCTCCGTCCGTGACTTCCGGGAAGAAGATGACTGCGTTGCGGGAATCGCCAACAACGTGGAAGTTCGTCACGACCAGCTTTCGCTCGGAATCAACCAGGACTCCGGTGCCGCTGCTGGTTTCGCCCGACTTCTTGGCCAGCACCCAAACGGTGGAATTGAGGGCATTTTGGTAAACCGAACTGTCGGCCGAGGCCGTCATCGGCAGGCTGAACATCGCGGCGGCGGTGCAGGAAGCCAAAACTATGTGGGTCAGCGTTTTTTGGATTGAGCTTTTCATGACATCACCATTCTCTTTTGTCTTGTTGAAAAACGAGTTTTGTTCTCGAACCTAACTAGCTAAGCGGGAACTAGCTGGAGTTGTTACAGCACTAATTGGAATTTGTCCGCGGATGGCAATTAGCCGCACGCCTCAATCCGTAAGTCTTTATTGTGAAATTATTTGCGTCAAAAAAAGAAAGCCCGGCTCTTTTGAACCGGGCTTCCTAGCCGGCATCTACTTAGCCCGTTGGAACACCAAGGCCGATTTGGCGTTCGACGGGGTGAACTGAAACTCCTTGTCGTTGGATAATTTGACAGTTCCAGCCAGCTTCGTGCCGTCTTTTCCGTTAAAAACAAGCGATTCGCCGCTAAGAGTGAAGGTTCCCGTCGAGGTCTTTTTCTTACCATCGTTGACGTAGACCAGAGCAAAGGTGCCGTTGGTATTGAGCTGGATTGCTAGGGCTTCCTTGGCCGATTTGCTGGCGAACCAGCGGCCTAGGAACTGACTGTTGGTCGTTTGAGGGGCGGTCGTGCTAGGAGCGGGACTGCTGGGACTGGTCGTGGCTGGGGCCGTTTTGGTGCCGCCATCCGCCACCTTTGAGGGGGCATCGGTATTCCACAGGGCTTCGTTTTGTTTGGCGATTCGAGCCAAGCGGTCGATCTGCGTCCCCAGAATCTCGCTGGAAATGTCCTCATTTTTCAAGACATGGTACAGTTCCATCCTCTTGCGCTCCTTGCTGAAGGAGAAATAGGACGGCGAGAATTTCCGACTTGCTTCCATTAGCTCGATCAATTTATCGGAATCCACGGATTTGGGATCTCGCACGTTGCCCAGCAGCACGACGATTTGCACCTGTTTCTCGTCATCCGAGAGCGTCACCAGGACCAAAAACGACGTCTGATCGACTTCTTTCTTGAGTCCCACGATGCGGTCGGCCAATTTGCTGCCTTCCAATCCAGCCTCGGCGAGCAACAGCTTGAGCTGATCGACGTCCTTGATCTGAGCGGCAGCTTTTTTGCGGGTGATTGGCGTTGTCTTGCTGGGCGTCTCATCGTCGTCCGTTTTGGTGGACGAACCAAAAGGCGATTCCACCTTGACGTCGGAAAACAGGCCTTCTTGGGCCCATGTCACGGAAGACGCGGCAAAAACGACGGTAAGAGCGGCAAAAATGATTGATTTACGCATGACAACACCTTTCTCTTCTCTCGATTGCCGGAAGTGACCAATGCACTTCCTGGGTATCTCTCTCAGCGTAAAGCGATCGCGGATGTTACAGCCGCCTGAGAATTAACTTGGCGAAGGGCGTCTCGTCGAAGCTCGATCATGCCCATTCCAGTTTTTTGAGCCCGGAAACCGGCCAAAATGTCGATTTTTCGGATGGTGTAGGACAAGTTCTGCTTGTCGGTTTCCCTTTGCAGTTCTCGGTGGTTGCTGACAGAATATTCCGTTGAAGCAAGTAACGAATTGACGGGAAATTCCATGCTAAGAATTTTTGACCAGGGACAGCGGCTGTGCGACGGGCTCACGCGGCGAGAGTGGATGCGTATTGGCGGGCTTGGATTGGGCGGCCTGACGTTGCAATCTTTGTTGGCGTCGCAAGCCGCAAGCGCCACGGGGAACACAAGTGCGTCGTTCGGCAAAGCCAAGTCGGTGATCCTGTTTGGACTGGTCGGCGGTCCACCTCAACATGAAACTTGGGATCCCAAGCCGGACGCCCCGCAAGAAGTTCGCGGCGAATTTGGGGCCATCGATTCGAAGACGGCCGGATTGCGCGTCGGCGAGTTGATGCCGCTGACCGCCAAGCTGACGGACAAAATCGCCGTGCTGCGAGCTGTCGTCACGGGCGACAACGCGCACTCTTCCAGCGGCTACCAAATGCTGACCGGCATCCCGCACCAACCGCTCAATCGAGAAAGCGCCTTGCCCAAGCCGCCCAATAATTGGCCCAGTGTGGGCGCGATAACTCGGGCGCTACGCGATCGGCCCGGCCAACTGCCGGCGGCGGTCACGTTACCGGAACACATTTGGAACGATGGCAACATTCCTTGGCCGGGACAAGACGCGGGATTTCTGGGCCATGGCCGCGATCCGTGGCTGATCCCTTGTAATCCGCACGAAGACACGTTTCATGTGCCAGGGCTCAAACCGTCGGAGCAACTATCCGAGGTGCGCTTCAATGGCCGCCGCACTCTGCTGGACCAGATGAATGGAGCGCTGGACGGATTGCAGCGCAGCCGCCGAGTCGAAACGTTCGACGTACACGCGCGTAAGGCGTTGGATTTACTGGGCGGGCGCGATGGCCGCACGGCTTTTGACTTGAGTGCCGAGCCGGACAACGTGAAAGACCGCTATGGCCGCGGCCGGTTTGCTCAAAGCATCCTGCTCGCTCGGCGGTTGGTGGAAGCCGGAGTCTCGCTAGTGCAGGTGAATTGGACACGTGTTAAGGGCTTTGAGAATCAAGGCGGTTGGGATACGCACAAGAAGCACAGCGAGTCGCTCAAGAAAATGTTGATGCCCACGATGGATCAGGCGTATGCGGCATTGCTTGCGGATCTTGACGAGCGCGGTCTGTTGGACGAGACGTTGGTTGTTTGGATTGGCGAGTTCGGTCACACGCCCCGCTTTAACAAGAACGCCGGTCGCGACCATTGGGGCCATGCGTTTTCGGTTGCGCTTGCAGGCGGCGGAATTCGCGGCGGCGTGGTACACGGGGAAACGGACCAACACGCCGCCTTCCCGCTAGCGGACACCGTTCGCCCCAAAGATATCCTGGCAACCGTGTTTCATTGTCTGGGATATCACCCGGAAACAGTGATCCAGGACCCATTTGGCCGTCCGCTGCCGATTTCTCGCGGGCAGGTGATTCGCGCCATCGTCTAGTCAGGGGCCGTGCAGCGGGCCACGCAAACCGCCACTTGGCTGGGCATCCGGTTGCCGGTTGGCGCGTCATGGCTAAACTTAGAAATGACCAAGCGACGGGCAACCTAAGGTTTCAACCGCCCAACCAGTCTGGAGACCATTCCATCATGACAACCGCCACCCGCATCCTGTTGGCCACGACCTTCACCTGTATGTTCGCGCTTTGCGGCTGTCGACCTTCACCGCTCGATTTGCAATCTCTCGCGCTGACGGAATTGGAGAGTCTGAAGCCGATCTTGCGAAAGAACGACGAGGGCTATGTTACGTCGTTGGAGGTGCGTTGCACGGATGACGATCTGGTGCATGTCAAATCGCTGCCCGGCTTACAAGAATTGAACTTGAATGGCAGCACCGAGGTCAGCGATAAGGGCCTCGCCGAACTAAGCGACATGCCTTTTCTCCGCACTCTGAAACTCAAGCAAACCAGCATTTCCGACGATGGCATGCAGCATCTGGTGGGACTGCCCATGCTCGAGGATATCGACTTGGAGCTGACAAATATTCGCGAGAACGGCATCGAACAACTGAGCAAGATCCCCTCGCTCAAGCGACTGCGTTTGGTGAAGACCAAGGTCAACGACGAGGCGCTTTCGCATCTGAAGGACTGCAAACAAATACAACTGATCGACATGCGTGAAAGCGAATACGTCAGTGACGCGGGAATCGCTCATCTGGCCGGTTTGACCAACATGGTCGATTTGAAACTGTACGGTGAACGGGTTACCGACAAGGCCCTTGAGTCGGTCGCCAACATGAAGAATCTGCGCGTGCTGGGTCTGCTGGATGCGGGAGTCACCGCAAAGGGCATGAAGCACATCGAAGGGTTGACGAATCTAGAACAGGTCACCATCGTGCGGACCAAGATCGGCAACGACGGGGCCGCGGCGCTGGCGGGGATGACGAAGATCAAAAGGATGAATCTGCGCGACTCGGGAGTCAAGGACTCGGGACTGGCGCACTTCAAGGGAATGACACAGCTTGTGGATCTCGACTTGAGCGAATGCAATGTTCGCGATCGGGGCATCGCGCATTTGAAGGGGTTGCCGAAGTTGCAGAAGCTCAACCTGTGGAAGACCTATCTCAGCGACGAGGCACTGCGGGACATCGCGGAAATGAAGCAATTGACTTCGTTGAATTTGGACGGCGTGGGACTCACCGACGATGGCATGCCCTATTTAGAAGAGATGGATCAGCTAACTTGGTTGCATCTCGGTTCCAACGAAGAGATCTCGGACGACGCTTGCGAGAGCCTGAAGAAACTGAAGAACCTCACGTATCTCAACATCACCAAAACCGCCATTTACGACGAAGCGTACGAGGAACTTGTCGAGGCTTTGCCGAATTGTCAGATCGAATATTAGCGAGGCAGTGCCACGGACCAATACGAGCTATCGCTCGGACTCAATGACCCACTCCCGTTGGTCGCTGAAACTCGACTCAGATGCGCAACGTTTCAAGATCCAAGTGACCTAGCGGGTCGGCCGCTAGGAACCGGCCCTACTCATCCGTTTTCGATTTGACCATCTTCTTTTCTTTGGCCTTGGCTCGTTTGGAGAGCGTGCTGAAGACGGCGACCCATACTCCGTCGGCGACACCGAAACCGATCTGTTCTTCATCGCCGACGATGTTCTCGCGATGCGGCCCCGAACTCATCCAGGCATCGACTGCCTCTTGGGAATCGTCGATGCCGCGAGCCAGATTCTCGCCATATGACGCCCATTCGTAACCTTCGTCGTCGATCCGCAAACCCGGATTGCGGCCGTCGGCGTCGTGTTCCAGCTTGCCTTCCTTGGCCAAGAAACGGGCGAATTTTTGCGCGGCCGAATTCAGCCGCCGGTCCATGCGAAAGGCGGGCTTGCCGATGCGGTCGCGAATCTTGTTGTGACTCCGCAACAGATCCGCGGCAATTTTCTCCGGCGGCTTTTCAAGTTTTGGTGAGTCCTTGGCATCGCCTGGGAAAGGTGGTTTTTCGGGCGGATCGGCGGCCCCGGCCGTTCCCAAGATCAGGGCGGCGATCATGCCCGCCAGCAAAAAGTCAGACATCGCCGACATGCCAATCTCCGCCGCTATGGAAGGTTGCTTACAACAGTTCGCTAATCACGCGCCCGCTGGAAACCATATGGGGACGTTTGAGCCGATCGTGCATGATGGTCTTGGGGGCGACACCCAGTTGCCGCCACATCGTCGCCAAAACATCGGCCGGAGCGACCGCATGGCTGGTCACCTCGCCGCCTTGGTTGTCGCTGCCGCCAAGTACTTGCCCGGGACGGATGCCGCCGCCGGCCAGGGCGATCGAGTAGGCGTTGGGCCAGTGGTCGCGGCCCGCACCCTTGTTCATGGTCGGCGTGCGACCGAATTCGCCCGCGTTGATGACCATCGTATGGGCCAGCATGCCGCGCTCGTCCAAATCTTCAACCAGCGTGCTGAAGGCCTGGTCCATTTCAGGCACGATGCTCTTATAGCGGCCCGCGAGCCCACCGTGCGTATCCCACTTTTGGTTGAATTCGTTAAAGCCAACCAGTTGCACACCGGCCTCGACCAATCGCCGAGCCAGCAGCAACGACTGCCCGAACTTATTGCGGCCATAACGGTCGCGGACCACCGTGGACTCCTTGGATAGCTCAATCGCCTCGCGGACACGGCCATCAACCACCAGATCAAACGCGCTGCGCCGCAAATGGTCATAGCGTTGACTCAATTCACTTTCCGCTCGGCGGGCCACATTGTCCAATTGCTGAACCAAGGACAGCCGCGATTGCATCCGCCGAGCGGTAAATTGCTCGGGCAACGTCAACGAGAGCGGCCTGAAGTTGTCGGCGTTCGGGTCGCCTTCAACGAGGAACGGATTACTAACTCCCCCCAGAAACCCTCCATATTGGCCCGGCATACGATTCGAAGGACCGGGGATGCTCAACCAATTTGGTAGCGAGATGCTGCGCGGCACATCCGCCGCACCCGTTTCCAAGTGATTGAGGATGGCACCCGGACCAGGAAAGTCGTCGCCATGGGCTTCGCGGTCGGCATTGGGCTGGTTGCGCGAACCGGTCAGTGTGATGTAAGTGCCGGCGATGTGATTGGTGAAGTCATGAGTCATCGAGCGGACGATGGCCAAACGATCAGCGACCCGCGCGGATCCACGCATCAGTTCACCGAAACGGACTCCGGCCATCGAAGTGGCAATCGTCTGAAAGGGTCCACGAATTTCCACGGACGCATCGGGCTTGGGATCCCACAAATCAAGATGGCTCGGGCCGCCCTGCAGAAGCATGAAGATACAACTGCGACCGGTACGGGCCGGGTCCGCATGCCCGCCCTGGGCCATCGCCGCGCCGGCGAAAACGCTGATGGACCCAATGCGTAATAATTCACGACGATTAAACGAGCCGTCGAATGGCATATGTGTGACCTTGATTCCTCGAAGAGACGCTAACGAGGCAGGGCCTCGAACCAATTACGAGCTACCGCTCGGATGTGATAACCCGCTCCCGTTGGTCGCTAACACTTGACTCAAGATTAACGAGTTTTTGCCTATCAGTAGACTACTGAGTTTAGTGTCGAAGCCGGTGGCAATGCAAGATTGCTGGCTTGCTACACGGCGTCCGACGTCAATTCGCCTGCCGTCTGAAGCGGCAACGAGGGGTCGGCATCGTCGCTTTGGAGGTGAAAGCGAAAATTCGACTCGGAATCGGACGCGTCCTGCACGGCGACCGTGAATTCGTCGCCACTGTCGGCCTGACTCAAGTGACCGCGAAGGGTGTCCGCAAGCTGGCCGAGTCGCGTGGGCGAGCCGCTGATGACATAATCGTCAAACCACAGGCCGCCCGCCACTTCGACGGAAATGCTCATGGCATCGCCGCCCAGCCGGTGGTGTTGAGGACGCGCTCCATCAAACGGTTCAGGCAGTTCTTGGGCCGTCGTTTCCACCCAATCGCACATCGTCAAAAGCCGCTGACGGCTACCCGTGAAATGCCAGTTGCCCGCCGGATCGATCTCCAAGTAAAAGCCAGCGTCGCGGGCATCTCGAATTTGGTCCTGCAGATCTTGGTCCTCATCGACGGCCGCCAATTTCGACAACAACTTACGACGATCATCGCGATCGCTGGGTAACACTCGGTTTCGGACAAACTCCAACAGATTGTGCAGAGAATCCAGTTCGGTCTTCGCGTTCAACTCGTCCACAACATAGGAGCAGGTTTCGCGGTCATAAAGCAAGTCGCCTACGTCGGCCAGTTGGCCAATCCGCCATTGGCCGAAGGCGGTAGATTGCGGTGAGACCAAGCTATGCCGCAGCAGGATGTTTTCCGGTACGTTCGGCAAGGCTCGCAGTGTCGCCAAATGATCCCGATGCACTTGGTCGGCGAACAACTCGTCGCCACGAGGCTGTTCTTCCAAGCCGAGTTGCGCGGTCAGAAACTGCCGGACCCGAACAGGCGTGGCGGGCCCGTGCAACTCGATCGGCTGACTTTCGAATCCGCTGGCCAAGACTAGAGTGAGAGCAGGTATGGCGCGCATCGTTTGCGGGTCGAGCCCGATCCGAAATCCTTGTACCCGCGCGCGAGGCAATTCGCCGCGCTGCCCCCCGGCGTCAATCCAAACGAGTCCGTCCTGTGTGAGGTGGACGTTGTCTTCCTCAAGCTGCTTTCCGCGACGCGACCGTATAAACCAAATCATGAACGCCACGAAAAAGACCATCATCGCCAAGCTGGGCAGCCGCCAATCAGCACCAAACAGCCATAGCACGACAACATAGGCGGTAAACAAGATCAAAACGATGCGAAAGAATCGCCGCCGAATCGTGACGGCGGTTTCATCACCTGGAATGCGCCAGGAAAGTTCTGAGGGAGATTCCAAGGACGCCATCGAATCAGTGCTTTGTCGATATGATTGGGGCGGACTTCCGAGCCCGTCGAGAAATCGACAGTTTACCTTCGACGGACGCGGAGGGCCATCGTACAACCATCACTTGTGACAGGCATGACAGCTTTCGGCCAGCCGTGCCAGCGCGTCGCCCGCCATTCGGTCGCGTTGGGCCGCGTGGCAGCGAGTGCAGCAGTGGAACACCTCTCGGCCGCCGCCACCCGTCGCCGAGGCCGTTACGGAAGCCACCACCGTGGGCCGACATTCCGATCCTTGAATTAGCGACAAGAGAAAATTAACCGCCGTTTCGTCGGGCTGACGCCGCATCACGGCTGGCGTGATCACGAGGTTCTGCTGTACGCCATTGCCGGCGGGACGGTTGTTGGGAATACCCATCGCCGCCAAGGCAAAGCACAACGCGGAACTCAGCAGCGCCACGACAGCCAACTGCCAGATTCGTGTTTGACCGGTCGCTCCGCGATGAGACGAATCACGAGCGGCGTTACCCTTGGCCACTGGAACCGTCGAGGCGGTGGCCTGGACGGCTGTCATTACGGCCGTCGACACGCGCTGGCCAGACGCTTCGGCCAACTGGCCGCGATAGCCGGGCAGTCCGGCTTCATCGGAATCGATGACTTCGTGAATCAAACCAACCGCCGGCCTTAAGGCTTCGGCCAACGTGCGGCATTCATGACAAGCAAGCAGGTGACGTTCCACTGGTTCATCGGTGGCCTCGCCGCTGGGGAAGGGACCTCGCGTGAGGATGTCGAATACTTGATCGCAGTTCACATTCATGATGGTTCTCCCGGCACCAATTGCTGGCTGATCTTCACCAGCCCCCATTTGACGCGGTTCTTCGCGGTCGACAGGCTGCACTGCATGGCTTCGGCAATTTCGTGATATTTCAGTTCGCCGTAAAACCGCAGTCTCACGGCATCCGCTTGCGACTCGGGCAACTCGGACAACAGACGTTCCAATTGCTCCGCGCTTTCCCGAGCCATCAGCCGCGCGGAAGGTGAATCCTGTTCGTCGTGCGTCCCCGTCTCCATTTCGGAACAGTCCGGTGTCCATGGATCGACTCGGGGACGCCGTTGGCTCTTTTGGTAAGCTCGCCGGCATTGGTTCAGCAAGATGGTCCACAGCCAAGTTCGAAAGCTATAACGGGAATCGTAAGTGGCCAACGATTTGAAGGCGCACAAAAAGGCTTCTTGCGTTGCATCTTCCGCCAAATCCAATCGCCCCAACCGGCCAGTGGCGACGTGAATCAGCGCGTGCTGATAGCGACCCACGAGTTCACCAAACCGCTCGGTCTTGCCCGACAAGACTTCGGCGATAATCATTCCGTCGGATGGTTCGCTGGCTGGATTCACGACTAGGTGGGAAACGGCCGTTTCCGTGGATTCTGTTTTTGGGAATTGGAGAATAAAGGGTCCCTATTTACGTTATAGCGCGCGGCGGGCCACTTAGGCCAATTGAAATCTCAATTTTCCGCCGCGGGGCAATCGAGGTGGCGGAGGTTGAGGGCATCAGACCCCGGATTGTCGCTAGTTCCTTTCCGCCAGTCGGTTCCGCTGGGACTGCCACGGCGGGCCAAGCGGTGCACTCGCGATAATGTTACCCATCTGTGTTTTGCAAGCATTTTGGTCCTCGAAAACATTCCCATCTCTCGGATTTTCATACTGTCGGCACCGGGGAACTCGGGTTGCGCGCAGCATGAATCCTCAATTACCGGTTTAGTAAGGAATCGCACTCTAAACAGCCGGTCAAAGCGGGGCAGTGTTGGGCTTGTAACATACACTCAGTTGACACACATACCCACTTGTGGCACGTACCCAGTTGGATCCTGCCCTTTTGCCCCTTGTACCTTCATTCTATCCGACTCCCGCGATTTGTTCTACATGTTGAGAAGACCCGGATTGAGAAGACCCGGAGGAGCGGCGGGGTTCAGCAGCAGCCCGGTCTTGTGTTCATTGCTTGCCAGCTATTTAAGTTGCCACACTGAACTCGGGCATGGCGTTAGCTCTACTCATTTAAGTGTTGTTTCCGGCCTGACGAAGAGCTAGGATCATTCGCTGTCGGGCGCTTTCTTGCGAAGGTCGCAGGAACGTAAGCAACGAGAAAAATTCTGTTGGGGTGAACCCATGGAAAACGCATTCAAGGTGGGCGGGGCGGGAAGCGTCGCGGTTGTCGCTGCAGTAGTTACGTTCTCAATGACCTTCAACTGGGGCCGGCTACCAAAGGATGCTGCAACGCAGCAGCAACGGCAGCCGGATACGCGCAAGAAAAATGCCGCCGAGTTGGCGAAGTTCTACAGCGCTCCTCATGCGGCGCCCAGGAGCAATCAAGCACCTTCGCGGACCGAGAAGCGAGCCAAATTCGAATGTTCTTGGCCTAAAGCGTTGGAGTATTTGCGTTCGTCCAAGCCCACCAAAATCAAGTTGGCGGCGTACTGGATTGAAGAGCAGACGCTAGACCCGGAGAGACAAATGGAAGTCGCCGGCCTGCTGGATCAAGCGATCCGGAATGACCCGCAACTTGCCAAACCCTTGTTGCCAGCGCTTGCAGTCTGGGGGACGCCGGATCATGTAACTTGTATTTCTCCGATCCTGGAAGATCCGCAACTCATAACCGAGGATAGACTCACCACCCTCCCTGCCGTGATCAACCTGATTGAGCAACATCAGGTCAAGGCGGCGATCCCCCAACTGGTCGAATTGCTTGATCAAGCCGATTCGTCCGCTAGTCGCAAGATTCTGAATGCGCTCGAGAAGATGGGGCCCGAGGCCGCGCGGGCCTTGGTCCGCTATATGCACGACGGCGACTCCTCCCGTCGCCAATGCGCTCGGCGATTACTAGAACAACACCAGTCGAGCGTCAGTCCATCCCTTGTCTTCAACCAGTGTGTCTTGGATCTGAAGAGCGAAGACGACGAACGGCTTTACGCCGTGCTTGAGTGGCTCGCGAAGGAGCCCGTTTCCAAAGAGTATCAAGAACAAATATCCGAAGCCTTGAATCCGCTTATCGAGTCGGATCTGAACGTGTTTAGACTGTTTCCAGCGGTGAAGAAATGGGGTACGGTGAAGAACTCCGAATCTGTACTCGTGGCACTGGATAAGATCACATTGAAGTCGCAAGCTTACGAAACATTAGGGATCATTCAGGATCCCGCTACCTTGGAGCGGCTCGCGCACGGGCTAACGATCTCGGTGGAGGCAGTTTTTGCCGAACTCGCTTTGAAAGCATTTGGGCCGTCGGCCGAAGCCGCGGTGCTGCCTTATCTACTTCACGCTGAGTTAGGGGTGCGAAACAATGCCTGCTCCGTGTTAGCCGAGATTGGCGGCGCCAAATCTCTCGCGGGTCTTCGTGAGTCGGTTGCGCGCTACGGCAAATTTAGCCACGCCACCGCCGCGACGAAAGCGATCATCGCCCGGGTCGACGAGTCCGAAGCGAAGGAAGCCGAAACGCCCATGGAGACGACGCGAATTTGGACGGATGCGACTGGCAAGCACCAAGTCAAAGCCATCTTTATTGAATTCCAAAACGGAAAAGTACATCTCAAGAAGGAAGACGGCAGCATCATCACGTTGTCGATGCAACAGTTGAGCAGCGAAGACCAGAAGTACACTCACGAACTGCTCCAGCGCAATCGCGCTGCAGGCCAATCCTCAAACCAACGATAGCCGGCCACCGCCGCTGACGGAACGCTCGTGGCATGCCGGTTGCTTATCATGGATTGCCGAGGGCGTCGATTGCGCGGTCATGAAGTCGTGCCAACACTCCAATTCTCTCTCAAGCAATTGTTCGTTTGCACCACAGCCATTGCTCTGGTTGTGGTGCTGGGAATGCCTGCGTACAAGGCTTACTTGAATCGAGACGATCAAACGCGGGCAAATATAATGATTCTCGCGGCAGCGCCGATTCCTTTGGCTCCCGTTGCTTTCGGAGTCGCGGGCTACGCCATCGCACGTCGCGGAAGCTGGGAACAAAGGACGCCTCAATAACTACCAATCGGCTGGATACGCTGAGCGCTCCCTTTTTGCTCGGTGAGCTTGCGTTTGATTTCGTCGAGCGCCGCCGGTTTCGATGCCTTACTCGCCAGCTTAATTCCAAAGCCCGTGGCGACTTTTTTAACCTCGGGCGCACTCAACTTGCCAACCGATTCACACAGCTCATCAATCGCACCAAAGCCCACCGTCTCTTCGTGGACCACCGCATAAAGATCCTGGAGTTGGCGTATCAATTGATCAATCCGCCGCGATTTTTCCTCAGCGCTAAGCGCCGGTTTCCTGGTAGTTTTCTTTTTCGGTTTCGCGGCGACTGGTAAGATTCCAGTGCGCCGATATTCCTCGGCTTGGCGGACGAGTTCACCGAATTCGGAGACGTCCATCGATCGAAACGGCTCCAGCGACTGGCACACCGCGTCGAGTTTGTTCTTGGCCGCGGCGCTGACGGCGGCCGATTCAGCAAACTGTTTAGCGGCGATCAACAACGCTTGCATGTCGGCAACGATCATGTCTGTAGCTCCACGGGATTTTGCATCTGCTTTTCGAATTCTTGCACCAGACTCTCGAAGACCGGACGAACCCTCGACTCTTGACAGGCGAAGCGCCCCGGCGTTTGCGCGCAATCGGCAATGGCACTGCTGTCGGGAAGCACCGTTTCGCAAAACGGAACGTCGCTCCCCCAAGCCACGCGGCACTTGCCGGGCAATTCGTTCCAAATGTTGTCTTCGCGAGTCAAGAATGTTTTTCGCCGATCCGACTTCTTGTTGGCGACAACGCCCAACAGATCAATGTCCGGGCACACATTCGCGGTTTGGTAGGTTCGCACCCACTTGAGAAACCGAGGGACGGAGTCGGCGGAGGTCAAGTCAAGCAGAACCGGAATCAGTAGGAAATCGGCGGCTGCCAGGGCATTGATACTGGCCGTGTGGATGCGCGGCGGACAATCAATAATGACCACATCAAATCTCTCTTGCACGGCGGGACCATGTAGCAACTCGCGAAGAAGAAACCGCACATCCTTCGTGGTTTGGTTGGTGAGCCAACGCGACATCATTTGAGTTTCGATGGTCGTCAAGGATTCATTGGAAGCCAAAACGTAACCGTCGCCTCCACCCACCCGACGAATGCTCCGCAAGAAATGTTCGGAAGGGGGTACGGCTTCGTCGAATAACGAATTGACGAACAGCTTGCCGGCCTGTAAATCGCCTAGGTCCTTGGCGCTCAGGCAGAGCGAGGTGACGCTTTGCTGAAAATCGAGGTCGACTAGCAGAACACGCTTTGGTTTTTCAGATCGTCCCCACCACATGGCGGCGAGATTGGCCGAGATCGTCGATTTGCCCACACCGCCCTTGACGTTCATGACGGCGATAATCGGGGCGTTCCGTTCGCCGCGGGGCACGAACGGGGCGACGGTCCCGAGCGGTGGCTGTCTCCAGTCGCCATCGAAGTTGAGTACCTGATCCAGTTGCGAGTTGAGCGCCGCCAATTCCTGCTCAACCTCGCTCAATTCTTCCTGCTTCTGCTCTAATTCTTCAGCCAGTTGGCGCGTTTTCTCGTCCAGTGTCTCGCACCGGCGTTGCGACAATTGAATTAGCGCGCGAGCGATCCACGTCGCGCATCGTGCCGGAGTCTTGCCGACGCAATCCACATGCTGAATCTCCGGCAACTCAGGGTGGATGCCGTCAAGTCGGACGCGATCCGCCAGAATGGGAATCAACCGTTGTCCACGGTGTTTCAAAATCCATTCAACTTCTTGACGAACCGAAGGCGAGGCGGCGGCAGCATTCGTGACCACCACAAGAAAGTAATCGCAACTCTCCATCTCGGTTTGAATCTTCTCTTTCCAGCGATCCGCGCCGTCGAGTCCATCCATATCAGTCCACACGCGCAGGTTCAGCGCGTTCAAGATCGGCTTAACGTACTGATCGACGAACGCCCGGTCTTCACGAGCATAACTGACGAATGCCTTTGTCATGGTCCAATCCCTGTGCCTAGCCGCCTAACCCCGTCCCGCTTAGCTGCCTCACGCTTGTTCGCTGCGTGTTGTCGATCAATCCATGGTTTCACAGTTTTAGGGCATCGTCAAGTATCTCCGATTTTTTAAGGATTGCAGCATCTAATCTAATGGAGTTTCGGCAGACCAGATGCCGCACTATTTCGCTGTTCGTCCTTGCAGTCAGCTATCAGCCGAGGATGCGGCTAGATATCACGATGGGCGTGCGAATGGGCGCGCCCCGATTCGCTACTTGGAAAACAAAGCGCGGCCTGCGTTTCGAGGTTCTTCATGATCGCGATCGCGGCGTCCGTCTAACCCCCGCGGCGATCCTGGTAGTGTAAAAGGAAGACGCCCCGCCTGTGATCAGACGGGGCGTCTAGGAGAAGAAACTTCCTTATGAATTAACGTCGCGATCGCTTCTTGAGATCTTTCAAATCACGGGGAGGATGGACGTAGGGAACCTTCACATCGCGAGGAAACGGCGGGAGCGGCTTGCCAGCTCGCGGTGCGTTTCGCGAAGGTGTCGGCCGCTTCGACGGACCCTTGAAATCCGAGAACTTGTCTCTGTTCGGATAGCGGGGAACTCGGCCCGGCTTGGCGGCGGAGTTGGTCCCACGCTGACCAAACCTTCCACGCACTGGCGAGGATTTGGGACGCGGCTTCGGCTTGTAGTCCTTGTTGATATAGTCGCGCCACTTGCCGGGCGGATCCTTGGGTTTGGGAGCGTCCTTGGCCACGGGTGAACGATTTCCACGCAGACCGAAGTTTCCACGCACGGGCGATGACTTGGGCCGCGGCTTCGGCTTGTAGTCCTTGTTGATATAGTCGCGCCATTTGCTGGGAGGATCCTTGGGCTTGGGAGCGTCCTTGGCCACGGGCGAGCCATTTCCACGCAGACCGAAGTTTCCACGCACGGGCGATGACTTGGGCCGCGGCTTCGGCGTGGGCTTGATATCCCGGTTGAAGCCATCACGCCACTTATCAGGGCGCTTGGGGCTGGGCGCGTCCTTGGCGACGGGCGAGCCCGCACCACGCAGGCCAAGCCGGCCACGAACGGGAGAGGACTTGGGCCGTGGCTTGGGCTTGTAGTCCTTGTTGATGTAATCTCGCCATTTGCTGGGAGGATCCTTGGGACTGGGAGCTTTGGCCGATGCCGTTTGAGTGATCGCCAAAGACGCTCCAAAGATGGCGGCCGCACATAAAAGTGTCCATGATCTAAAGGTCATTGTTATTCTCCGGCTAGAGTTGTTGGCAGGCACTACATCGTGCGTAGCCTCACTCCATGGATTGACGTTCGCCTATCGCAACCGGACAACATTCTCAAGAATTTTTCACCAGCCTCTTGTCACTGGGATTCGCGGTGCAACCTGCCGGGCGGGAAGGAATTTGTTCCACGACTCCGCCGTGCCCCACCAATGGCCGGACCATGGCACGGCCGGAGATATCGCGTTCCCGCAGTCAACACCATGCAATGGTGAAGTCACTTCGGCTTGACTTGCTGCTGCAGTTGGCGCGCGATGTCGCGATCGGAAGAGCCGAGTCGGCGCAGCGGCAATTCGATCTCTGTACCATCCGCTTTTTTCAGAAATACCTTATCGCCCTCGATCTTGAGGAAGGTGGCCTGGACCTTGTGCTCGCCGGTGTTGTCGGTCCACGTGCGAGTGGCTGCGGGGATTCTCTTAGCTGGCTCCGCGACAATTGGCCCCATTTCAGCAAATTCCTCGATGGCGTCATCATTGACAAAAACAACGACCAAGCCGTAGTGCAAGTGGCGGCCCTTCGAGTGCACGGAAATGAACCCACTTGCATCGTCCTCGACCTTGTTCGGCTTGCCAAACTTTTCTTGAAATGCCGCGAGGGGCACGCCGCGTTTCAGCCTCGTAATTTTTCGAGGAGCGTCCGGAGCGCTACTGCGGACAAGTTCAAATTGTTGTCCAAACTGGCCGGACGTCTTGAGAAAGTCGAGTATCTTAGCAGGAGCAATGCTGCGACTCTTCGCGGCCGTCGCACTGGACGTCGAGATTTCTCCCTTTATGAAGTAGGTCTTGCTCCAAGTTTCGCCGTTCACCCATCCTTCGATCTTGCCGTTGTTGCCGTCTCGAATCTTATGCCAGCCCTTGGGATCGCTTCCCGCAAACAGCAACCTGATCCGTTCTCCTGCTGTGACTGTTCCGAGGATCTGACCGGTTCCGTCTTGTTTGGCGTGGATCTTGACGTCTTCTTCTAGCGAAATCCAAACGGAATACTCGTTCTCACCGGTGAGCGTAGGTTCTTTTTCCTTGTCAAACAGGTACAGCCCGGACTCTTTCAGTTTTTCACCGCGGATGGTCAGTCCTCCTTCCGCAATGAACAAGAGACTGCCCGGATAGTCGACCAGAGACATCCCGTCAAGGAAGACGACAAAGGATCCCGGATAGATTCTGTATGACCCGCCTTCTTGACCGATGACGGTCCTCGTCACAAAGGTTGTAATTTCTCCCGGTTCCGCAGCGATGGACTTCGGTCGATTGGAGTGTGACTTCGGTTCCGTGCGCGTGTTCTGGGCAACCTCATTCTCAGGCTTTTTTGACGGATCGCTAACGCTCGTTCCTGCCTGTGTTTGCCTCAGTTCTTTGGGTATGTACTTTTTCATCTGCTCCAGAGAGCCGTACTCCACCGCGATCTCGTCGTCAGGTTTGACCGAGATCCTGGCGGCAAACATCTCTTTCCCGCCTGGAATGGGTGTAAAGATCAAGAGAGGGGCCCGGTCATCTTCGTGGTATTCAAACGCAAGGGTCGCCTCAGATTGTGGGGAAGCGAGGCTTGAGTAGCCGAATATGGCATCGTTAAGCGCCAACGTGCGGAAGCCTGCTGGACAGTCCATTAGCTGGCACGTCGAGAATACAAATTTCTTTTGTCCCGCCACATCTTTGGCGTAGGCCAACATGAACGAAGGACTGAACAGAATAGGATCGTTGCCAAAGAGCCGACGGCCGGCGTTGATGGATTCCGCCCCCGAATGCTTGGCGATGAGCGCCTCTTCTTCCTTCGTGTAGGCGCGAAGGACTTTGCACTTGATAGCGACAACGCCAATCATGGCATCGTCCTTGGCCGTCAACGTGCGAGTTTCACCGGCTACTTTCGTTTCGAATTTGCTTTGCGTTCTGAATGATGTGACGGCGACTTGCCACGGGCCGACGGTCATCGCCGTTGCGTTGATGTCGGCGCCGTTTGGGTTGGAGCCGGTGGATTTAAGGCTGACCTGCGACTCGCGAAGCCATCCGGAGTATTTCCGACCCTCTATCGTGACACTTCCGGCCAGCCAGGGGCTCTTGAGCCGAATCACGCGGAACTTGGAGCCTTTGGGAAGTTTTACGACCGTTTCGGAACCTGCCCTGAGCTCCGCATTTTCTTCCGTGACCACCACGGTCGTGCCGGGCCTAATCGCCGGTTCGTCACCGTGTGCTGCCAAGGCGAAAGCAGACATGACCGTCGTCAAGATCAGGGAACATCGCAAATAATTCATGGCACCCTCAGGCGGATTGGATTGCGGTGAGTGGAAAGCCAGGCATGGTCACAGCCAAGAATGGTCGCGCCGCTGGCGGCGCTACTTGTCCTTGGAAGACAACTGCTTTTGAACTGTGACCGTCACCCGGCGGGCGATTTCACCGGTCGTTTGAGTGAAGTAGGCCAAAACTCGATCACCCGGAACGACGAGTTTCGAGTTATATCCGAGGCGAAGCTGTATCGTCTTGGCCTTTGGATTCTTCAGTTCGATGCGAACAAAATTTCCGGCTTTGATGAACGTCTCTCCCACGGCACGCCCGTGAGGATCAATATGTAAGATCTTGAAGCGGTCGATCGTCTTCACGGTCAACGGATCCATGCTGGTGACCACTCCATTGAATGCGCGTGCCTGCGTACCTACGGGTATTGTCGGACCAACGGTTCGCTGCAACGTTGTCGGCCGCGCCGTTTGGTTCGGCGACAGGTGTACGGTCAACACGACGTCCTTCATTACATTGTTTTTATCCGGAGGTCCTTTGACTTCCACGACTCGGCCCACTGCCAGAAACCCCAAGTCGCCCTTGGCGTTGATGTTGACAGTGGTCTTGGGACCGACACGAATAGGGACCTCTTTCCCGTCCTTGTCGATCACGAGACCGCCACGGACGAACTTGTTCATCGTGCCGTTTACATATTTATTTTCGGCCGACACCGGTTTGGCGATGCCAGTGAAGCAACACATGAACAACAACAAAAGGAACCGCGTCCACCAAGCAAGTCGACCACAAGACTTCATTGCAAAACTCTCCCATCGCGTGTCTCGTCTAGTGTTTCCGTCTGCCTTCAAAATAGTTGGTTCGCGTCGGCTGCTCGGGAATTTCGCAACAGCCGGTTCCCTGCCCTCAGGGGCTCGCGTTCGCGAAGGGGACATACCGAATCACCGTCCCTTCGGCGATGCCTTGGTTGATACTTCTCGTTGCGCTCGGCAGCAAATCACTGTAGCACGGTTCCAGGCTGAATTCCTTATCTTTCGACCGGTTTTTGAGGAACCCGTCGAGTTTTTTCTGATGTGCCTCGGCAGTCCGTTTGCTCTTGGCTGATCCGTCATACCAGGCGAGGACTTGATAGGATCGCCGCGTCGCCTTGCCATTGAACCAAAAGTCCGCCAGGGTATCGGCGGCGGATTTACGGCCCCGGCTGACGTTGATCGTGACGGCGACCTTTTTGTCGGCAAGTACGACTTCTTCCAGAGCCAACACAACGTATCCATCGCCCTGATTCGTCCATTGCTTCGCGAGGTTCTTGCGGAACGCGGCTTTCTGAGTTTCAAGCCTTGCCGCCTCGCGATCGGCTTTGGTTCGGCGAACTTCTTTGCCGTCCGTTTCCACCCGCTTTGGCTTGTCCGCGTCCTCTTTCTTGGGTTTCGCCCGGGCGCCGCCCGCCCTTCCCGTGATGAAGCTTCGGTCGGCGGCACTTAGCCTATCGATCTCGATTCGCACTTTTTTCCCGTCGCGCCTCTCGAGCGTGACCTTGCCTCCAACCGATCCGGCAAAACGAGCTTCAACCGTGTGCTTGCCACTTGTCCAAATACGAAAGTCGTCCTTCTTGGCAACGGCTGGTCGCGGACTCTGACCTACCGCTTGGAGGACGCCAGGAGAGATCGCTTCGAAGACATGTCGGTCGGTGATTCTCGCTAGTTCGCCGACGGAAAATGCCTCGGTGGAAAAACCTCGAATCTTGATCGGCAAGTCTTCTCCGTCGGATTCGATAGCTACAATCGCTTCGTCTTTGCCTAGTACTTCTTTAATGCGGATCGTATACAGAGTATCTCTCTCTCGTTTAGAAGGCGCCTCGATTGCCAAAACACCCATCTGACCGCTTTCAAGCTTGTAGGGATCGAGGTACAGCTTTGGAAGCTTGGCGCGAAGGGATCGAACGATTTTCGCAATGGCGGCCTTGTCGCCTTGAGTACTACGCAGGAAACTCTCTACGACTCTATCCTGCCTTTTCTGTTGCAGATCACGATATCGGTCGGCCGCGGACCTTTCCGCGGGAGATGCGCCCGTGTCCTTTTCATCTCCAAAAGCACGGAGTATTAAACAGCTCGCGAGGATGCAAGTGCAAAGAGCAAGGCTGCTGAACGAAGTGGTGTGCATCTGGTTTTTCCCTTTTTGATTTGCTAACTTGCAAATGAAGCAGTAACGGCGCTTCTCCACGCGAGTCTCCTGAAGCTAGGGAGTCGAGTGGCCGATTCGGAAAACGGCGCATAAAGTCTTGACAGTCGCCTCTAGGCTTCGGAATCGCGACCGCGCGACCGTTCAATGAGGCTCGGCGAGGTTGAACTGGACGTTTCGGATGTACCGCCACTCACGTTCGTTGACCAAGCCTCCAGAAGTTAGATACAAGTAGTTTCCAGGTTAACCTGTCCATGCTGTGGTCGCAACTTGAGCCTATTCGACACGCAAGCACGGCACGGAAGCTGTTGCTCGTGCGAACGCGATGAAACTGAACGTGCCGTATGAGTTTCAGAAACGCAAAGCGACGGGGGCCGGAATGAAGGGTGAAAAACGTCCTGACGACGATAGAGCTGTTGGCTTTGCCCGGCAGAGCGATGGACGGGTTCGATGCGGTTGGGAGCGACGAGGCGCTCTTTTCTTCCGTCGTCCTTCAACATTCCGTGTTCGATATTCGATATTCGTTCGTCGACTCGCCAGGCACGGAGGTTCGCTCCACTTCAAACCACCGGCGGGTAGCGCCGTGCCGCTCAACCGCTAACCGCTCAACCGTTCCGCCCCAGCGTCGTCGGGCCGAGGATTTCAAAGTTGAGTTGCCCGTCCCAGGCTTGCTGTTGGAAGTTTCGCGTGCGTACCAGAATGCGATGCGGTTCAACGAACAAATAGCGGCCTTCCGGCGATGCGTCGCGGCTGCCCAGGTTCGCGCAGGCTAAATGCAGGCAACCGTCTCGAACGGCGGTCGCTCCGTGGCCGACTCGATCGAAGCCTCGATGGTCGGGGTGTGTGTGACCGCTCACCCAAAGTTTGATTTCGTCGTGCTGGCGGAGCAGTTCGTAAATCTCCGTCGAGTTGCTGACGCGCAGGTTGAATGGGTATTCATTCGGAAAACGGCCGACCATGTCCCAGGAGTTGAATGTCGAATCGGCGACTGGCATGTGGTGGAAAATGATCGTCGTCGCCTGGCGGCTATCGAGTTCGTCTTGCAACCATTGCAATCGGTCGGATGAGATGTCCATTTCGTGTTCAGGCTGGGGTAAGCCTAGGAAGACGAGGCGAATGCCGCGCAGCCAGACAATTTGGTCGATGTCCCGTTGGCTCAATTGGCGGTAGCGATCCAAACAACCGGGGCCCTCGGATTCCTTGTTTCCGGTGAGGTAGAAAATGTCGAGCGGCAACTTGTTCAGCAATTCTTGCTCCAGCAAATCGTAGTGCTGACGCTGGCCATTGATCATATCGCCGTTGAGTACCATCAGATCGACGTCCGTCTGAGCGGCTTTGTCGGCCAGCAGCGCGGGCAAAAAACCGAGTGGCTGTTCGTCGTCGCCCCAGCCTAGGTGAAGGTCCGACACGACGCCGATTGTCGCGGCAGCAGGGTCCACCGTCGTATCCGCTTGCTTTCGCCAATTGACCATTGCTCGGCCTCGGGAGTCTGGGGCGCTCAAAAATCCAGTACTTGGTCGTCTTTCGCTGCGCGAAAGAGCGCGTTCTTTCGCGGAGCGAAAGGCGACATTAGGGACGCACGACGCCGCCATCGCGTCGGCGAATTGCGGGCCAAGCGCCGTTGGTTGGATGCGGAGGAAAGGGAAACTTGGCGGCCGCCTGTTCGTCGATATCGATACCAAGCCCCGGCTGATCGTTAGGCCACAAACAGCCGTCTTTCAATTCCGGACAACCGGGGAACACGTCCAGTGTTGCTTGATTGAGTCGCGTGAATTCTTGAATCCCGAAGTTGTGGCAACATAAATCGAGCGCCAAGTTAGCCGCGTGACCGACGGGCGACGTGTCGCCAGGACCGTGCCAAGCCGTTCGCACGCCAAAGAACTCGCACAACGCGGCGACCTTGCGGCCCATCGACAGTCCGCCGATCTGTGATAAGTGGATGCGAATGAAATCGATTAGCCGCTCTTGAATCAGCGGCACATATTCGTTGGGGTTGTGAAACAGTTCTCCCATCGCGATGGGGATATGAGTTTGGCCGCGCAGTTGGCGAAAGTGGCCCAGTTCCTCGGGAGGCAAGGGATCCTCAAAAAAGAACAGCCGATACGGCTGGAGATCTTTGGCAAGTTGCACGGCGATCGGCGGCGGGACGCGCTCGTGAACGTCGTGCAACAGTTCGACCTCTTCTCCTAGTTCATTGCGTGCTCGTTCAAAGAGCGCCGGGACGGCTCGCGCATAATCGGCCGGTTCGAACACGTTGTGGGGATTCGTCGGCCCGTCAATGGTCGCGCCGGTTTGTAAATCGCTGGCCGTTCCGTACGTCGCTTGTCCCGGCACTTCGACTTGCAAGCGAACGTGACGACAGCCAAGTTCCATGATCTGGCGGGATTGATCCAATACCTCATTCGTGTCGCGGCCACTGGCATGCAGGTAAACCGGCGCCGCCATGCGACACTTGCCGCCTAATAAGTCGTGGACCGGCATGCCCGCCTGTTTGCCTTTGATGTCCCACAAGGCCATGTCGACTCCGGACAGCCCGTTGTTCAACACGGGACCGCCGCGCCAATAGGAACTCATTTGCGCCGACAGGAATACGTCTTCAATTTCCTCGACATTGCGACCGTGCAGAAACGGATCGAGATACTGCTCGACCGCCTCGACAACCGCCAATGGCCGTTGTGTAAAGGTGGCGCAACCAAGTCCGTACAGTCCGGCTTGATTGGTCTCGACCTTGACGATCACCAATCGAATGCCGGCCGGCGCGGTTTGAATTGCTCGAATCTTTTCGATGCGTACGTTGCTCATGGCTTTCATGATTGCGAGGACAGGGGTACCATGCAAGCCGCCGGCATATTGTCCGGGTTTTATTTGAATGCGTTAAGGGTGTGCACCGCGATGGCAAAAATTGCTTCTATCGAACGAATCTGGGTCGACTTGCCGCTCAAGGAAGTGCCTTGGCGAAACATGGTCCGCGAGATTCCCCACTGGTCGTTGTTCGAACTGTGCAAAGTGACGCTCGACAGCGGCGAAGTTGGCGTGGGCGAAACGATGCCCTATTACACTTGGGGAGCGACCACTGACGAAGCCGTGAGCCGCGCCGAAGGAGCGAACGCCGCGGAGATCATGTGGGACGATTCGCTGGGGGCGGGGTTGCAGACGGCCTGCTTCGACGCGGTGGGAAAGGTGTTGAATGCTCCGGTTTGGGCGCTGCTGGGAAGCAAGGTGCGCGAGCGGGCTTATGTCGGCTGGTGGGCCATCGACATGCCGGCCGAGGATTGGATCAGCGAATGCCAAGAGGCCGTTCGCTCGGGCTACACAACGTTCAAGACCAAAGCGCGGCCTTGGTTTGATTTGGAAGATCAACTGACCCGATTGTGCGAGGCCATTCCTAGCCACTTCAAGATCGACATGGATTTCAACGATTTTGGCCTGGACCCGGCGATTGCCAAACCGCTCTGCAAGAGAATGGAACGATTCGAGCAACTGGCGATTTGGGAGAGCCCCATTCGCCAAGAAGACGTCGAGGGGAATCAGCAACTGCGCCGACATTTATCGGTGCCGATCGCCCAGCACATCGGCCGGCCTCAGTTCAGCACGCAATTGAAGGCGGAGATGTGCGATGGCTTTGTGCTGGAAGGCGGACTATCGGCCGCGATGCGTAACGGAAGGATCTGCGCGGAATTTAACAAGCCTTTCTGGCTGCAATGGGTCGGCACGAATTTGATCGCCACGCTGGGACTGCACATTCAAGCGGCGTTGACGCACTCGCTGTGGCCGGCGATCCACTGCAACCACATGTACGCCGATCAGTTCGTGGACGAGCCGTTCACGGTCAGTAACGGAACCGCCGAGGTCCCTGACCGGCCCGGCCTTGGCGTCACCGTGAACTGGGACACCGTGGAGAAGTACCGCGTCGAACCGCAAGAAAAACCGTACCCGCATCCTGGCCTCCTGTTGCGGCTGGATTGGCCCAGCGGCGCGAAGACTTACTTCACGCACGCTCAGCAAATGTGGGATTATTTCGGCGAAAGCGGCCAACTGCCGGCCTTTATTCCGGGCGTTCATCTGACTCGCGTCGCGGACGATGGCGGCGGCGAGTGGCGCGACCTGCAAGCCCGTGCCCAGATAGCTCCGATTCAGGAATCGAGCTGAATGGGCGGTGTCCAACGGGCGAATCTAGGGCGTCTTTTCAAGTTGTTCGGGTTGTAGCGAGAAAGGTTTCGCGGTCGTAACAGTCATCCCGTCCCGCTTCGGAAGAGTTCCTCGAAGTTGGCGGATTGATTGTAGTATTCTCTTGCAGCCCTAGTGGATCTTGATAGAGTCGGGAAGAGAGAAGGGCCAGATGACACACTCTAACAGGCATTCGGATGTTGGACTCACGGCAACCAAAAAACGATGAAGTCGATCAGCTTATGCTGAATGCGCGGCTCAGGGACGAGTTGGAACCGTTTTTCGACGAATCGGTCTCGCTGCTGAACATGCAACGGCTGCCAACCACCAAAGAGAACGAGTTTCTCGCTTCGATGTTGGCCTGGGAGCGAGCTCCCGTGTTGCCGATTAGCCAGTGGTTCGTGCCAGAACTCAAGCTGCCTCATCCCGATTCCCTGGACGACGCCGGACTGCACGAGTTGCTGTGGGGAACCATCGAAAAGCTGTATACCCAACGCATCGTACTCGACTTCACCGATCATCTTTCGGATCGCAAGCTTTACTGTCTGATCTATCGAGACATCCTGCCTTCGCCGGAAAAGAAGGTGGACTTGCCCAAAAACTACCTCCACTGGCATTGTCTTGACGTCACCGACGAGCCGGAGACGTGGCTGCGATTCTACGCCTCGCAGCTAGAGCGGGAAGAATGGGCCGAGCAAACTGGCCAAGAGCTTCCCGATCCCGAAACGCCGCCGTTTGGTCGCAAGATGCCGCGGCGACCGCAGTAGAGTCGAAGAGCCGTCGAAGAAGCGACGGGCGACCCCCTCTAACTCCCCCTTGGCAAGGGGGAGAACGAATACAAAGGCGACCCCCTCTGACTCCCTGGCAAAGGGGAGAACGAATACAAAGGCGACCCCCTCTGACTCCCCCTTGGCAAGCGGGAGAACGAATACAATGGCGACCCTCTCTGACTCCTTGGCAAGGGGGAGAACCAATACACAGAGGCCGTCGAGTCAGATTATTCGACGGCCTCAAAGCCTTGTCGTTGATCGCAGGGCGATCTTTCGTTTGGTTCGCGGAGTGAACCACGACAATACGTTAGCGTTGGCTCAATTGCCGGCGGGCGACTTGCATGCCGGCGTTCAAGACCACATCGTCCGGCTCGGCCTTCTCCACATTGTCGGCGACGGGCTTGGCCACGGTACGAACGACGACGTCAGGCTGGACGCCACGATTGCTGATCGGAGTGCCGTTGGGCGAGTAAAACTTGGCGGTCGTCAGTCGCACTCCGGATCGCGCCACGTTCAGCGGAAAAATGCCTTGCACGCTCCCTTTGCCGTAACTTCGTTCGCCGATCACCGTGCCGCGGCGGTGGTCGTGAATGGCGGCGGCGAAGATTTCGCTGGCGCTGGCCGAATCGCCGTCGATCAACACGATCAGCGGCACGCGCCAGGTGCCCGTTTCATGGGCCTTGTAGTCGAAGTCCTCGCGGGCACTGCGGCCACGCGTGGAGACGATCGTGCCCTTCGAAACAAACTTGTCGGCAACTTCCACCGAGGCGGTCAGCAAGCCGCCGGGATTGCCCCGCACATCGACGATCAAACTACGCATGCCTTGGCGGTGCAAATTCCACAATGCGGCATCGAAATCTCGCAACGTCGTTTTTTGAAAGCTGGCCAGCTTCAAATAACCAATGCCGTAGTCGCGATCGACGATCTGAATGTCTTCCACGCTGGGAACTTCCACGCGTTGACGAACGAGACGCATATTCTTCGTGACATTGCCGGCTTGGACGACGGCCAGATCCACCGAACTGCCTTCCGTTCCCTTCAACATATCGGCCGCCGCATCGGTGGTCATGTCCTTCATCGATTTCCCGTCGACCATGACGATTCGGTCGCCGCTTTGCATGCCACCCTTTTGAGCTGGCCCGCCATTGATCACCGTGACGATCAACAGCGCGTCGTTATCCGCTTTCAATTCAACGCCCAGGCCAACGAAGTTGCCTTCGATTTGCGACATCACGTCGTCTAACTGAGCGCCGGTCAGAAAGCTGGAATACATATCCAATGCGCCGATGGCACCGCAGGTATATTCCATGACGACCGTGGCCTCTGGAATGCCCAGTTGTTGCGCGGTGTAGCGGGCCGCCATCGAAACGCTGGCTCGGGCATCATGGCGGTCCCGTGCAGGGCGGCCGTTCATGATTTGGCGTAGGTTATGGCGAAACTTGTTGATACTGTCGTCGTTGGCGCCACGCAGCCGGTGTTGGCGAAAGTTGTCGTCGGTCAGGGCGATGTCTAGTTGCGTGGTGCCCCGAGCCAACAGTTCGTTCCAATCCGGAGAATGAACGTAGTGAGCTTTGATCTTCAGCAAGACCTCGGTGTAAGCGTTCAGCGCGTCATTCTCACTCATCTTCGCCAGCGAAGAGACAAAGCGATGGTCGGAGTAGCGGCGGCCCACGTCGAAATGGACACGAGAAATCGTGAGTCGTTGTTTTAGGTCTTGCCGGCCGGGATGCTCGCGCAAGGCTTCTTCGTAGTGCGTTAGGGCTTCGCCCCAACGTCCATCGGTTTCCAGTGCGGTTCCCTGTTGGATCACACCTTGAACTTGCGAATCGTTGGAAATCGCTTCCGCTGGAATCGCCAACTGTCCCCAAACCGGTTGGACCGCGACGAAGGAGAGTAGAAGAGCGAACGCCAAAAATGCCCGGTAGGTGCCACGGAGAGAGGAGTTTCTAGTCTGCATTGGCCATTCCATGGGTTTGAGGGTGGCGTCCTTGCAGAACTCGGCGGCCGATCTGGAAAAAAGCCAGCCAAGCAAAAAGAAGAAGGAAACGCCAATTTCAGGAAATCAAATCATCCAAGGTGGCTGAATGGAGATGACGGAGCTTCAGCCAGAGGAATATAGATCACGATTTGCCCATGGTCAAAAAAGAGGGCGACATTTTTTCCCGTGAAATCGGCTTGATTGTTACAGCCGGAATGTCGTAAGCCCCGTCGTGACCGATGTCCGTCTCGTCCGAAAAAATCGGATTTCAACGGTTGCGCTTCTTGGCAGAATAAGGCGTGAAATTTCACGCCAATCGGGCGTCGAAACCAATAGTATACCTGTCCAGTTGGAAAGTCAAATCGTCGAAAATCAAAGCTTTTCGTGGGGAGGCTTATGCCGGTAGGGACTGTCGTTGATCGCTGCGAGGCATTCGAATTCGCTTTGTTCGCGGAGCGAGCAACGACTATCGCCCGCCGATGGCCTTCATGACGAAGGGCCACATCAGGTCGCCATAGAAGCGGTGCCCTTCCGCGCCCCAGCGATGTTCAAAGCGACTCGGATGACCAGCGGCTTTGTAGATGGCTCGCGCGCGACTGGCGGCATGCTCAACCGACGACGCCTCGTGCAACTTATCATGGCGGCCATTCACGGCCAACAGAAAACGCGGCGCGGCCAGTCCGGCGACGTCGTACAGATCGCCCCATTCCAAGATGCCGGGAACCATGTTGCAATCGCAATGATAGATGCGCCCGGCGGGACTCGCGATGATCGAGAATGAGCAACTTGGAACGGCCACGGTGATCCGTTCGTCGCAAGCGGCCGCGTACAGTGTCGCCATCCCACCGCCTGAGTTGCCCATCATTAAGGTGTGCCGAGAATTCACGTCCGGCCGCGCGACAGCCCAATCGATGATCCGCTGCAAGTCCCAAACTCGTTCTCCGATCGCCGTACGACCGGCGAGCAAACAGTGCATCAGTTGGCTGCGGCAGTCGCGACGGTCGTGGCGCGCGAAAACGTCGGGGACACCGGCGGCAGCCAGTCCGCGCGTGGCCGGGGCAATCGCCAGAAATCCACGCTCGACCGCCTGCACCGCCACGTTCCGATCTTGTGCCAGCGACTTCTCTTTGTGTGCGTCGTCGTGAAAGACACCGGCGGAGGTATCATGGCCGATTCGGTCATGACCGTGCGGCAGAATGGCCAAAGGAAACGGTCCGCGACCTTTCGGCTTCAACAGCCAAAACGGAATCCGCACGTCGGGTTCGGTCTCGATAAAGCCTTTGCGGCGCGTGTAGCGGCCGAGATCTTCTACTGCGTCTTCCAGGTGTACTCGCGGTTGATGATCCGCGACCTGCGCCGCGATTTTTTCCAGGCCGATCAGACGTCGCAGTTCGCCGCGGGCGTCTTGCTGCCATCGCTCGAAGCCCCCTGGATAGCCGTCGCGAAAAGTGAACTTACGGTGAGACTCGTCGTACAGCCGTTGGAGAAATTTCTTCACCGCCACGGAGTGCTCTGGTGAATCACCGGAGTCTTGCGCAAGTAGCGAGGCTGCCGGCGTGAATCCAATCATCACCGCCAGCGCGGCCAGTTTCAACAGACTTCGACTTGGAACGCTTGGGATCATTTCGACTCCGCATGTTTCTTGTAGAGAGCGCGGCGGTGCAAGTAGTATAACTCATGGAGACCGCCCCGGTGAAAGTACGAAAACCAGGAAAACGAAA
>JAJDEH010000347.1 GCA_029259935.1 Planctomycetota bacterium | reverse complement strand
CCACCGTGGGTGACATGGGCGTGGCTGACATGGGCGTCTAGACCGTGCGACTTGAGTTCCGTGGCCAGCACGGAGGGGTCGATGTCACAGACCAAATCGAGGTCGGTATTCAGATACTGAATGACGGGTTTATTCTTCAAGGACTCGATCCAATGGGCTCGGTTCAGTCAACGCGTAGTGCAGTCATCGCCGCTCGCTCCGAACGCCTTGCTGCCGGGCCTTGCCATGTCTCGACGGTTTTGGATCCGCAAGCGAAGGCGCCACGTTCATTGCGTTCGACCTCATTGAATCAGGAATCCGACGTTCTGACAACGACGAACGAGTATGCGGAGCCTGCGCGAGTGTAACGCCGCCACGTTAGAATGGAAGACGATACATTGTCTAGTGCTCTTCGAGGAGATGTGCCGATGCGACGATTCTTTCTGGCATTGAGTGTTGTCGGAATTGCTGTTTTGCCGTTGCGAGCCCACGGGGGCGAATCCTCGGACGAAAACAACACAGGAGTCGCTCCCCGAATCAAACACCGGCAGAGCATCGCGTTGAACGACGGCACGGTTCGAGGCGTTGCCTTCTCTCCCGACGGCCAAACGGTCGCGGCCTGCGGCGACCGCTTCGTGCACCTCTTCGATTTGAAAACAGGAACGCGTTTGCAGCGACTCGAGGGGCACACCAAAGCAGTCCTGAGCGTGGCCTTCTCGCCCGATGGCAAGCTGCTGGCTTCCTCCAGCAAGGAGAAGGCCATTCGGCTCTGGTCCCTGCCGACGGGAACGCCCGGAAAAGTACTCCGTCTCGACGAACGCCGATTCCAATGGGAACAAATCAGCCGTGTCGTCTTCCTGCCGGATGGGAAGACCCTGGTCTCCTGTTCGCTCCATGCCGGAAATCAGAATCAATTTCAGTTATGGGACGTGGAAAAAAGATGGTGGACCTACCGAGTGAGAATCATCACGCGGCAACCGCTTGACTTGGCCGTCTCTCCAGACGGCAAATTGATTGCCGTCGGTGAGAAGCCCGGTATTGTCGCTCTCTGGGAAGTCGTCCCATCTGGGTTGCGTACGAGGTTCCCCGAGGATCGGACTCGTCCGCACGTGCGGAAATTCCGCATGCACCATGACAATGAGCAGGCGGTGTCGTCGGTCGCCTTCTCGCCCGACAGCCGAAGGCTCCTCTCCAGCGGCTGGGACAACACGGCTCGCGTGTGGGACGTGAACACCGGTCGCTTGTTGTTGAAACTCAACGGACCCCAAAACGCGAAGGCGGTCCAGGCCGCGCTGTTTTTGCCGGACGGCTCCGAAATTGTCTCGGTGACCCGCGACGAGACGATTCAAATCTGGGATGCAGCCCACGGCAAGCTGTTAGCCAGTGTCGATGGCAGTGGCAAAACTGTGCGAGACTTAGCGATTTCGCCCGATGGCAAGCTTGTGGCGACATGCGGCGACAACGGTGTCGTCAAGCTGTGGGACGTGCAACTCAGCTCCGGGATCAAAGCCGGTCCGAAATCAGGCACACAAGAATGAGGAACAAGCCAATGACAACTCAATCAGATCGGCGTGAATTCCTGAAACAGTCCGCTGCAACTGCCGCAGTCGTGGGTCTTGGCGACTTGGGAGTACTTGCCCCAACCCAAACGGCGCATGCCGCGCAGACGAAACTCGCGCCGATGAAGATCCATTTCGATCCGGAAACTGACCGGTTGGCGCAGCTGATCCAGCGCACCTCGCGTGACCGGGTCATTCCGGTCATGGTCGAGCAGCTTCGCAGGGGGCTGTCTCACCGAAGATTTCTGGCGGCGCTGTTTCGGACCGCGCAGAGATACCATCGGTCCGAGCATCAAATTCTGGTGGCGCATTCGGTCCATCAACTGAGTCTCGACGTCGAGCACAAGCAGCGGCTGCTGCCTCTGTTCTACCATCTGGACGCGCTCAAGAAGGCCGACTATGCCAACGCCGTCAATCCGGAGATCGACTCGCTTAAAGGCCCCCTCCCGGCACCCGGCAAAGCGGCAGCGCTGTTCGATGCGGCCATCGGGAAAAGTGACCGGGAAACCGCGAACCGCGCCATCATTGCGATGTGTCGCAGTGAAGGTCCGCAAGCAGCCTTCCAGCGGGTGTGGCGCAACGGAAGCACTAGCAATACGAGTCACGCGCACACCATTATTGCCGTGTCGAACATGTATCGTACGTTGCAGGCCATCGGTTGGCAGGATGCCGAGCCGGCTCTGCGCAAGCTTGCGAACAAGTGCAGCGGAAGAGTCACCGATTGGGACCGCGCCAACGCCGAGAGGGCGAAGCGCGCAATCGGTAAGGTGCCCGTAGATTGGGCGAGTCGCCGCAGCGACAAAGGGGCCGTGCTGGAACTGATCGCGATGTTCCGGGAAGGAAGGGCGGGCATTGCCTGCAAATCGACTTGCCAACAACTTCTCAAAGGCAAGCTTCACGCCGGTGCCGTCTGGGATGCGATCTTCCTGACCACGAACGAGTATTCGGTGAGACAAAAGGCGGGCGGTCTGAAAGGAACGGCGAGGCACTCATTCACGGGAACAAACGCTATGCATTTTGCTTTTCGCACGCACAGTGAACCGGAAGTCCGGTTGTTTATCTTGTTGCAGGCAGTTGCCATGACGTGCAATTTCCTTGCGCTTTCGATCGCAAGAGACGATCTCAACGACTTCAAAATCACCGAGATCGCCGAGAGTGAAAGCCCTGATTCGGCAGAGGACGCGGTGGATGAGATCTTCGCTCTGCTCCCGCCGTGGCGATCGGAGCATGCGTTTCGCGACCGATCCGGGCAGGATAAGGCTCTAAAGCTGACATACGCGTTGGCCCGAAAACACTCCGATCATCGATTCCTGCAAACGGCCCGGCGGCTGATTTGTTTGAAGTCCACGATCAACGTCCACAACCTCAAATTCCCAGTGGCGGCCTTCGAGAATTACCAGTATGTGAGCCCCCAGTGGCGGCCGAGTTTCCTGGCGGGAACAATCTTCCTGCTCAACGGCACGCAAATGGAAGATAACCCGGCGGTGCAAGAAACCCGCGAAGCTCTTCGCAAATTGTAGCCAGCACCAAGATGCGAACTGCGGACACGCTGGCGGTCGTTGGCATCATCGCGATACGGGTCGCGCTATTACTGCCCGCGGTCCAACCGTCGCGCGAGCCGGCGAGGCGAACGCCGTGCAAGAATCATCTCAAGTAGATCGGAATTGACCTTCGATTGTTGTAGGCTACTCGCCGCGATCATTCAGTAAGTGAGAAGCTCGCCAGGCGCTGGCCAGTAGCCCCGTGCCCCAGCCACCAATCTCGGCCAGATTGCCGCGGTACCAGCCCTGTCCGATCGAGAGGCTGCCGAACATCCCCTGCAGCACGCACCAGCTTAGCAACGCCGCGCCGATTCCGACGAAGATGACCGCGCCCCGCGCCGACATCGATGCCGGGGCGGGAGCCAGCAACGTGTAAATTCCCATCAAGATGCAAAGATAGATTACAAGGCCCTGAAGGCCGCCGGCCGCCAACGCGCCGAACAGGCACGAAATCACCGTGACGCCGATCAATAACCACTTGAGACTAAAATTTTTCGGGTAGCTGGTCATGAGGTTTGGATCATGACAGGGATCGCCCGAACGCTCAACCGCCCACGAAAACCACGAACCGTGGACAAACTCGTTCGCGTTTTCGCCCGCCCAGTGCGGTTCCTTAGTGCACCCGGGGAGTTGGCCTGCCGCCGTGGTCCGCATTTGCCGCCGCTGGAAACTTGCCGGGAGAGAGAGTAATGTAAAGATGTTTCTTATCAACGAATTACGTTGGATCACCGTGTGAATGTTTTGAACCAAGGCATGGTTCGCACTTGAGGACTAAGACACGTGAAAGTCACTCTCATTGCTTTCGTTCTTCTGGCCTTGCCGCTTACTTGCATGGCCGAACAGACCGTTAATTTCAACCGCGATGTTCGCCCGATTCTCTCGGACCGCTGTTTTCAGTGTCACGGTCCTAATGAAAATGATCGCCAGGCCGATCTGCGGCTGGATCAAGCGGACGGACCTGAAGGCGCTTACCGCGCCCTCGATGATTCGCGGGCGATCAAGCCAGGCTCGTTGGCCGACAGCGCGCTGTGGTATCGAATCACCACCGACAGCGACGAGGTCATGCCACCGCTTGATGCCGACAAACGGGCCCTGACCGCCAGCGAGAAAGACATCATCAAACGCTGGATCGAAGAGGGAGCCAAGTACGCCGACTTTTGGGCTTTTGTTCCACCCCAAACGCCTAAGACTCCCGCAGTGGAAAATAGAGACTGGAGCCGGCAGCCGATCGATCAATTCGTACTCCGCCGCCTCGAAGACGAAGGACTGACGCCCAAAGAGGCCGCCGATCGGCGAACATTGATTCGCCGACTTAGCCTCGATTTGACGGGACTGCCACCGACTCGCGAGGAGATTCGTGAATTCTTGGCCGATGACTCACCACGAGCTTACGAGCGGGTCGTCGATCACCTGCTGGCCAAGCCCCAGTATGGCGAGCATATGACCAAGTATTGGCTCGACCTGGTCCGCTTCGCCGACACCAACGGGATTCACCACGACCACTATCGCGACATGACACCCTATCGCGACTGGGTGATCCGGGCCTTCAATCAGAATTTGCCCTACGAGCAGTTCGTTGCCTATCAGTTGGCCGGCGACCTCTATCCCGAACCGACCCACGACCAGTTGATCGCGTCCGGCTTCAACCGGCTGCACCTGATCATCGACCGCGGAACCGCTC
>JAJDEH010000346.1 GCA_029259935.1 Planctomycetota bacterium | reverse complement strand
ATCGCCGGAATCTTGCATTACGACCAGCGACCGATCGAACGGGAGTGGCTGGCTTCGATGGGCGCTGCGATGCACCATCGGGGACCCGACGGGGAAGGGACGCTGGTCGACGGTCCGTGCGGACTAGTCCATCGGCGGTTGAGCATCATTGATCTCGAAACCGGCACGCAGCCGATCTTCAATGAGGATCAGTCGATCGCGGTCATTCTGAATGGCGAAATCTATAACTATCGGCAACTTCGCGGTCAGCTCGAAGCGCGCGGGCACGTATTTCGCACCCAATCCGATACGGAAGTCCTGGTACACCTCTATGAAGAGGACGGCGCACAGCGTTTTCTGGATCGAGTCAACGGCATGTTCTCGATCGCCCTTTGGGACCGCAACGAGCAAGCGTTGATCGTGGCGCGGGATCGGCTGGGAAAGAAACCGCTCTACTACTACGCCGATCCGCGACGGTTTGCTTTTGCCTCGGAAATCGACGCGTTGCGGCAATGCCCCGGTCTGATTTTGGAACTGGATTCCCGGGCGGTCGATTGCTACTTCCGCTATCAGTACATCCCGACGCCACTCTCGATTTACCGGCAGATCCGCAAGCTCGAATCCGCGACCATTTTGACACTCCACAAAGGCCGCCTAACAAGCCACCGATACTGGGAACCACCGCTGCCGCAGCCGGACGACGGGCGATCCGAGCAAGAGAATACCGAGCAATTCGAAGACCTGTTGCGCGACGCCGTTGAAATGCGCATGATCAGCGACGTGCCGCTGGGAGCATTTCTTAGCGGCGGCCTCGACTCGAGCGCCATTGTCCAACTGATGGCTGATGCTTCGTCGATGCCGATTCAGACCTTCAATATTCGCTTTGCCGAAGAGTCGTTCGACGAAAGCCGCTTCGCGCAACAAGTCGCGGACGCCGTCGGTTCGAATCACCAGGATTACCAGTTGGATCCGATCGATCCGACGCGCATTCCGTCAATTCTGCGCCACTTCGGCGAACCGTTTGCCGATATGTCGGCGTTACCGACCTACTGCCTGTGCCAAATGGCACGACAGAACGTCACGGTGGCGTTATCGGGTGACGGAGCCGACGAGACGTTGGCCGGTTACAACCGCTATGTGGCTAGCGAAGTGAACTCTCGCTTGTTCAATCTGCCACAGCGACTAGTTGGTCGTACTTTGCAATCGTTGATCGATGGCTTGCCGGAGGGGACTCAGTATTACGGCCGTAGTTGGATAAAGAAGTTGAAACTGTTGGCCAAGTTTCTGGGCAAGGTGCGAAGCAATCCCTTGAACCTCGCGCCGCGCCTTTTAACGCCCGATCGCCACCAGGCGTTACTGGTCGACGATTTTCAGCCGTTGCCGCCCCAGGAATCTGGCGACCCCGTTCGATCGGTTGCCGCGGCGCTGGCCAGTCTCGACATGACCTCGCGAATGTTATGTCTCGATATGCGGACGTATTTGCCCGACGACATCCATGTCAAAGTCGATCGCATGAGCATGGCGCATTCGCTGGAAGTGCGCGCGCCGTTTATGGATTACCGGCTGGTGGAATTCTTGGCTCAAGTTCCGCTGCGGCACAAGCTTCGTTGGACCAAGACCAAAATTCTGCTTCGCAACATGCTGGCCACGCACTTGCCTGCGATTGCCGGTCGAGGGAAACAGGGATTCGAGCTGCCGATCGGAGAATGGTTCAAGCAGCAGTTGCGAGAACCGGTCGCCGATCTGTGCACCAGCGCCCTGTCGTGTCAATACTTTCGCCAGGGCGCGATTCAAAAGCTGCTCGACGAACATCAACGTGGCCGACAAGACCACACCAAGTCGATTTGGTCCGTGTTCGCCTTCCTGACATGGGCCGAAAGCCAGCCGCACGCCGCGCATGGACATCCTCGAACCTCGGCAATATCCCAAACGCAGGCGACTGCCGACGAACCGAGCCCGACAGACTCGCAAGGACTCGGCGGTAGCGATTCCTCACTCTCTTAACAGCCCTGCAAGATAAATCACATGAATGCTTCAACCTGGACACCAACGCCCAAATACTTGCTTCGCTGGGCCTGCATCGAGGATCTATCGAGGCAGTGGAGCCTGGGCCGTTTCATTGAGATGGGTGCCGGCACCGGGGGCTTTACCGCGCGCTTTCTGCGGCGTGGCTTTCAGGGAGTGTGTTACGATCTGGGCAGCGAGAACCGGAGTGTCCTGCGAAGTAACTTGCAGAAGTTCGAGTCCAACCTGGAAGTCATCGATGATCTCGTCGAAGCGCCTGCTGCTTCGTTCGATTATTTGTTTGCATTCGAAGTGCTAGAGCATATCGAGCACGACGCCGACGCGCTTCGGCAGTGGCACACGTTCTTGAAACCGGGTGGTCGACTGCTGATTAGCGTTCCGGCCCACATGGACAAGTTCGACCAAGACGACGAAGCGATGGGCCACTATCGTCGCTATGAACGGGAAGAGTTGCGGAGTTTGTTGGCCGACCAGGGATTCGAAAAAGTAAAGATCGTCAGTTATGGATTTCCCTTGGGAAATATCACGCGCAACATCAATCGGCTATTGACCCGCCTGTTCGTGGGGCGCGATAGGGTGTCGATCGATTCGGAAGTATCAGCCGATCGCGGTGAAATGACAAACCGCAGCCAGCAAAGCGGAATTGGCCGGACGTCGTTGGTCGGTCGCTGTTCGTTCTTGTTCAACGAGTGGTGTCTGTGGCCTTTTTTGCGATTGCAGCGGGCTTTTTACAAGAGCGATTGGGGCGACGGTTATATCGCCACGGCGGCCAAGCGGTAAGCAACGATTGTCTCAAGAAGGTGCGAAATGAAGAACGTCGACAGTTGGCGACCGACTAAGTTCGTTTATCGAAACGGGCGGCTGGACGTATCGCGGGATCCGCGCGATGTTTCGGTCGGCTCGCGATTGTTTGCCAGTCGAGTGGCACGCTGTTACGACGAGCACCTCAAGCAGTACGCGCACGGCAGACTAATTGACTTGGGATGCGGCAAGGTTCCGCTCTATCAAGCTTACAAGGACTTGGTGTCGGAAAACGTTTGCGTCGACTGGTCGAATTCCAAGCATGCCAATCCACATTTAGACCTGGAGTGCGACCTAACGCGGCAGTTGCCATTTGAGCCGGGCGAATTCGAGACGGTGATCCTCTCGGATGTTTTGGAACACATTCCCAATCCCGAGCAACTTTGGAGCGAAATGGGTCGAATTCTCAAGCGGGGTGGGCATTTGTTGATGAACGTCCCTTATTTCTATTGTCTGCACGAAATACCCTATGATTTCTACCGCTACACGGAATTCTCCTTGCGGAGATTCGCTGATATCTCCGGATTTCAGGTCGACCGGCTGGAAACACTGGGCGGAACGTGCGATATCTTGGCGGACATTCTGGCCAAACATGTTCAGTTTCTGCCGTTGGTTGGACGACCCGCGGCCGCCGCGATTCAGTCTGCCGCGGACCTCTTTGCAAGGATGCGCATCGGCAAACGAGTGTGGGAGAAAACAAGCACACATTTCCCCGCCGGGTACTTTCTGGTCGCCCAGAAAGTCTGACGACATGGGCGGATCTCCACTACGAGACTGCCACCTCGAAATGAGCAAAACAACCATTCCAGCTAGTGGACTTCCGCCCGTCAGTGAACGATCATATTAGGGCGATGAGGTAGCCACAGCGAACCTGGGAGAATTCCATCATGATCTTGCGGCCTTTATTAACTTCCGTCTTTGTGCTTTTCCTGGCAACGATTTCCATGGGTCAAGAAGCGAGTCCGAGCGACGCGCCACCCCAAGAACCTTCCATCCACACCGTCAAGCCGGCCCCGTTCAAAATCGAGGTCAAGTTGTCGGGCGTCTTTGAGTCAACCAGTACTCAGGCCGTCAAGGTGGACACCGATCAAATTGCCAGCCTGGTGATTCAAAAGGTTCTGCCGCACGGCAGCAAGGTCCGCAAGGGCCAGCCCATTATCTGGTTCGAAACCAAAGCAGCCGACCGGCAACTGCGCGACGCCGAAGCCAATTTGCGATTGGCCGAATTGGCGTTTCAGGAAAAGGAACTGGATAAGCGGCAACAGGCCGAAACGCAAAAGCTGAACCAAGCCATCGTGGAGAGAACCCAGCGCAACGCCCGACAAGATTTCGATTACTTCATGCGAGTCGACCGTGGGCAACGGGAAAAGTCGGTCGCATTCAGTTTGAAGTCGTCGCGGTCGTCTTTGGAAAATGCCATGGAAGAGCTGAAGCAACTGGAAAAGATGTACAAGGAAGATGAACTCACCGAAGAGTCGGAAGAGATTGTCCTGAAGCGGGCCAAGCAATCGGTCGAAAACGCAAAGCGACGTTTGGAGACTTCGGAATTGCAAGCCAAGCAGACACTCGCGCGGTCAATTCCTCGGGATGTGGAAAGCCGTCAAGACGCGATCGCCCGCCAACAGCTCGCCTACGACAAAGCCAAACGAACGGCACAAATTGCCCGCGAGCGCGGGGCGATTCAATTCGAACAGGAAAAGCAAAAACTGGATAAGCAACGTCAGGATTTGAAAGAGCTGCGGGCCGACCGGCAAAAGCTGGTCCTCGACGCGCCGATGGACGGCATCTTGTACTACGGAAAGATCGACTACGGCAGCGTGTCGGATACGCGCAAGACGCCCACCGTGCGGCTGGAAGCAGGAAAAACGGTTGCTAAGAACCAGTTGTTGGCCACCATCGCCAACCCGCAAGCGCTGCAAGTTCGCATCAACCTCGAAGAAAAATCGCTGCGACACGTTACGGCCGGCACCAGCGGTTCGGTGACTCCGACCGCCTATCCGGATCGGTCGCTGCCCAGCAAGGTCAAATCGATTTCCCATGTGCCCCACGCGCCCAACAAATTCGACAGCGTGGTGACCCTCAAGCTGCAAAACAACGATCCGCCAATCATGCCGGCCATGACGTGTTCCGTGGCCTTGCTCGCTTATCAAAAGAATGACGCGCTGGCCGTTCCCAGCGCGGCGGTTCATCAGGACGCCAAAAAGCGGCACTATGTGAACCTGCACGTCAAAGGCAAGGAACCAAAAAGACAAATTGTCAAGGTTGGCAAGCAGTCGGGCGGCAAGACGGAAATCGTTTCGGGATTGAAAGCGGGCGACAAAGTCGTATTGCCCAAGAGCGAAAAGTAGGAGCCACCATGCGCCACTTCAAGCCCATCTTCGCCGCTTTGATTGCGTTGCCGTGGTGCCTTTTGGCGCCGTTCGCGGTCGCGCAGGAGGGAGCAGCGGATCGCGGCGGTAAACAATCGGCCATTCTGCACAATGCGCTTGATTTCAGCCACCCGCCGACGTTGCCCAAGATCGACGCGCCAACCTCCAACCAAATCAAAGATTCGATCAATCGAGGTGTGCACTTCTTGCTGCGATCTCAGAATAAGAACGGTTCGTGGGGTTCGGCGACCATGACCAAGGGGCTGAATATCTACGCTCCGGTTCCTGGGGCCCATCACGCGTTTCGGGCGGCGACCACGTCGTTGTGTATCTCGGCGTTGCTTGAGGTGGGCCACGGCGACAATGTCGATGCGGCGATTGACCGGGCGGAAGCGTGGCTCCATGAGCATCTGGGCGATTTGCGCCGTGCGACGGGCGATGCGATCTACAACGTGTGGGGACACGCCTACTCGATTCAAGCACTCGCCCGTTTGTGGGATCGTCATGAAGGTGACTCCACCAAGCAGAACCAAATCGAAGAGATGATTCGCAAGCAGTTCGACATGTTGTCGCGCTACGAATCGGTCGACGGTGGTTGGGGCTATTACGACTTTCGTTATCAGGCTCGCAAGCCGACGTCGAGTTCGATCAGTTTTGTCAACGGAGCGGTCCTAGTAGCATTCGCGGAAGCCAAGGCGATTGGGCTCGAGCCGCCCTCAAAGGTCGTCAAGCGAGCTGTCGCGGCAACGCAGCGGCAGCAAAAGAAGGACTTCAGTTACATGTATGGCGAGTATTTGAAGACTCGCCCGATGTCGGGAATCAATCGGCCGGGCGGCAGTCTGGGGCGTTCGCAGTGTTGCAACGTAGCGCTGCGGATGTGGGGTGACGACAAGATCACCGACAATGTACTGAAGAACTGGCTTTATCGGCTGTACGTTCGCAACGGCTGGCTGGACATCGGTCGCAAACGACCCGTGCCACACGAATCGTGGTTTCAAGTCGCGGGATATTTCTACTATTTTGGCCACTACTACGCCGGATATTGCATCCAAGAGTTGCCGACCGACGAGCGTGCGCCTTATCAAGCGATGCTGGCCAAGTTGATGTTGGACCGGCAGGAGAAGAACGGGTGTTGGTGGGATTATCCGCTGTACAGTTACCACCATCCCTACGGAACGGCGTTCGCGCTGATGACGCTGCATCGCTGCGTGGACGACGAGTAATCAGATCGTCATTGACCGGATTGTGCAGCCAGCCCACGTCAGGCTCGCCGTTTGGATGCTCCGAATTCGAGCAGCCGAGTGTCGGATCATTCGGCAGCAGCGTCGAGAAAATCGACACCAAACAACGCCCATTCACCGGTTTTCGCTTGAATTACAATGAGCTGGACGGCACAAAAATTGCTTACTGAGCGATCGAGTGCTGATTCTACTTGAGAATCGCGCGCAACTTCACCATCCGCTCATTCACCCTGCTAGACATCATGACTCGAACTCGAATCAGCCCCTACCGCCCCGTGGGGATTCCCGATCACCGAAGAAGAGCCGCTTTTACCCTGGTGGAACTGCTTGTCGTGCTTGCCGTGATCGGAATCCTGGTCGCTCTCTTGTTGCCCGCCGTTCAAGCGGCCCGCGAGTCCGCTCGCAAAACTAAGTGCCAGAACAATCTGCGACAACTTGGATTGGCAGTCCACAACTACCACGATATCTACCGGCGGCTTCCTCCGAGTGCGCTGATCGATTTGGAAACCACGGCCACGGCGAACAACGGGTCGTGGGGAGTTCACGGCAGGATTCTGCCCTACCTGGAACAGGGGAATCTGTACGACGTGGTGGATGTGAATACGGCTTGGGATTTTCAGGAGGCGATTCACAAGTTGCGAATCTATACGTTTCAATGTCCCAACGATGGCGGCTCCCGCGTCGAACGCGACCCGGGCAAAGGAAAGGTCCACCTTTATGCGACCAACTACGGGTTCAATCTGGGAACCTGGTTTGTGTACGACCCGGCTCGCGACCGCGGCGGCGACGGCATTTTCTATCCCAATGCCGATTTGTCGTTCGCGGATGTCCATGACGGAACGACGAACACCTTGCTGGCGGCCGAAGTCAAGGCTTGGCAACCCTATTTACGAAACGGCGGCTCGCCGGTGAAAACGCCGCCCGCCACGCCAGACGAAGCCGCCGCCATCGCCGCCACCGGTGCCCAATACAAGATCACCGGCCACACGGAATGGCCCGATGGCCGCGTGCATCATACTGGCTTCACTGCCACCATGAAGCCGAATACTTTTGTGCCCTACGACAACGGCGGCGAACTGGTCGATGTGGATTACAACTCATGGCAGGAGGGAAAGAACGGCAGCGCGGGCAGTCCCACCTACGCCCTTATTACCTCGCGCAGCTATCATCCCAACGTAGTGCAGACCGTCCTAGTGGACGCGTCGGTGCGCACGATCGACGACTCGATTGAAATCGAGGTGTGGCGCGCCATGGCAACGCGCGACCGGGGCGAAGCGTATTAGCATTAGCCTGCCTCTTGGCGAAATTCTGTCTTTTTAGCCCTCGGGCGGTTGCTCGTAGCTGGTTCTTCGAATCCGCGCCGACTGACCGAATCGGCGCTTGGCTTGATTGGCCTCACGAGGCGACGGTTCTAGAGTGTATCATGGACCCGTCGCGACCGCGCAAACGCTGCCGCGGCGCGCAGCTCTGCCGCCCCGTCGATCCGTGTGAGCCGCACGGATCCCCTTGACCTTCACGCCGCCGCCAGCCAATGAATGAACCCAAACCGTCCAAAATCGTCCATGCCGAAACACCGACGCTGGTGCGTTTCGTTGTTTTAGCGGGTCTGTGCCTGGCGGCATCGATTGCCTACTTGTGCCGCAACAGCATCGGCGTGGCCGAAAGCACGATCCGCGCCGAACTTGGCTTGACGGAACGGGCGATGGGGTGGGTCATGAGCAGCTTTTTTCTGGCCTATGCGTTGGGGCAGATCCCCATGGGTTGGATTGGAAACCTACGCGGCAGCCGTTGGGCTATTCCAGGCTTCGCGGTCGCCTGGTCGTTGGCGACGTCGGCGATGAGCTTTGCGTTTGGCATGCCGCTGCTCGTGCTGTCACGCGTTGCCAATGGGCTGGCCCAGGCAGGACTGTTTCCCGCGGCGACCGCGACGATTGGCAAGTGGTTTCCGGTTACTGGCCGGGCTGTCGCCAGCGGTTCCCTGGCCAGCTTTATGTCGATTGGCGGAGCGGTCGGCATTGCCCTTACCGGCGTGTTGGTTACACGCGTCGGCTGGCGAATTACGTTTGCAAGTTACAGTGTATTGGGAATTGTGTTCGCGATGGTGTTTTATCTGTGGTTTCGCGACTCGCCGGCCAAGCACGGTTGGACCAACCAAGCGGAACGGGATCTCATCCTGCGCAATCAGCCGCCTCCGAAGGAAAAGTCGTCCGGCGATTGGTTGCGCGTCTATCTCAGCCCGCCGACATGGTGGATTTGTGGGCAGCAGTTTTGCCGGGCGGCGGGTCAGATCTTCTTTTCAACTTGGTTTGCCACGTACCTGCAAGAGACTCGCGGGGTCTCGGTCGAACAGTCCGGCTTCCTGAACAGCTTGCCACTGATCGGCATCGTGACGGGTGCGTTTATCGGCGGCTCGATTTCCGACTTCATTCTGGTGAGAACCGGAAACCGCTGGTTCGCTCGCAGCGGAGTCGCGTCCATCAGCATGCTGATGTGTGCTTTGTTCGTCGGCGGTGCCTACTTTATCGAGAATCCGCTTTTGGCGGTGGTCACGATCAGTCTCGGTACATTTTGCGCGGCGGTCGGCGGACCGTGCGCGTATACAGTGACCATCGACATGGGCGGCCGGCACACGGCCATTCTGTTCGGCACCATGAACATGGTGGGCAACCTGGGTGCCTTTGCCTTCATCCGTTTAGTGCCTGAATTAATCGAATTTCTGCCCTGGGACGCCGTGCTGGCCTTGTTCGGCGTTTTGTATTTGGGTGCCTGTGTGTTCTGGCTGCTGTTGAACCCACGAGGCACCGTACTCGACCAATCGCTGATGCGCTAGCGGTACTACTCTTTCCAAGGCGGAATCGGCGAGGTCGGCCTTGGCACGCGCACGGCGGAAGCTGCCACGAAGGCGAATCTTGGTCCTCCATCCGCGCTGGTCTAAGTGTCGGCGGATCTTGATCCGCGCGTCGACTCGCGGTGCCGCTCCGCGAAGAATTCCGCAACGCTTCGGCCCGAAATTTCCCGAATTCCCCTTTCGACTGCCATTCGGCTCCCGTGGATTTATACTGGTAGCCTTGTCGATTTCCGCGCACCGTTCATGATGGGTATATGGCCGACCAAAGCGACGAACGAACCACCCGACTGCGTTACCTGGTTTACGGGTTGTTGATCTTGATCTCGTGCAGCGCCTTGGTGGGGCGCATCCTGACCGTCGCCGCCCCCCACGGCAGAACGCCGTTTCACAGCGCCAACGATCGCAGTCGTTGGTCGACCATTCGATCGTTGGTCGATCATGGCACCTATGTGATCGACGAGGTTATCCGGCGGGACGAATCGAATCGCGGTGGCGACTGGGATTCCATCGACAAGGTGCGACATCGCGGCCACGACGGTCGGCAGCATTTCTATTCCAGCAAGCCAACGTTGTTACCGACGTTGCTGGCGGGCAAATATTGGGTGATTCAGCAGGCGACCGGAGCAACCCTTCGGCGGAACCCATTCTATGTGGCCCGCTTGATGCTAGTGCTGACCAACGTCGTTCCGTTGGTGATCTATTTTATTCTCATGGCGCGCTTGGTCGAACGATACGGCCGAACCGATTGGGGCCGCATGTTCGTGATGGCGGCCGCGACCTTCGGCACGTTCCTCACCACCTTCGGCGTAACGTTGAACAACCATCTGCCGGCGGCCATCAGCGTGGCCATCGCGGTCCATGCGGCGGTAGTAATCTGGTACGGGGGCGAACGGCAATGGTGGTGGTTTGCATTGGCGGGCCTGTTTTCGGCCTTCGCCGCGGCTAACGAACTGCCGGCGCTATCGTTCTTCTGCGCGATCGGAGTGGCCGTGCTGTGGAAGTCTCCAGGGAAAACCGCGGCGGCCTTTCTGCCGGCGGCGGCGGTCGTGTTCGCCGGCTTCTTCTATACCAACCACTTGGCTCACGATAGCTGGCGGCCGGCCTACGCCCATCGCAGGGACGGCAAGTTGGTAAAGACTTGCTCCGTTCAGCCGATCGACTCGCTAGAAGCGGCGAGGCGGGAATTGCTCACGCATCGGCCCGAGTTGGAAAGAGATCTGGGAATTTCTTCGGCGGCCACGCTCGATGCCGCGCGAATGCTCCAACCCACATGGAAGGGTGAAGAGATCGCATCGCGGTGGGAGCTTTCCGATCCGAAAAGCGAACAGCGCTACGCCGTCTTATATTTTTCCAGGGAGCGACCGGCGATTCAGATTCATGCCTGGGACCAATGGTATGAATATCCCGGCAGCTACTGGTTGACGGAAAAAACTGGCGTTGATTGCGGCGAACCAAGTCGGCTGACTTACGCGATGCACATGCTGGTCGGTCATCACGGTATTTTTTCGCTAACTCCGATCTGGATCCTGGCGGTCCTCGGCATGGGCATCATGTTGTTCGGCCGTCGGCCACCCAGTCTCCGTGCCCTGACCCTAATGATCGTCACCCTGTCGCTGGTCTGTCTGCTGTTCTATATCGCCCGCCCCCTGAAAGACCGAAATTATGGAGGCGTCACTTGCGGCCTAAGGTGGATGTTTTGGTTCACGCCGCTCTGGCTGATTTGCCTGATACCGGCCGCCGACACCTGCTCGAACAATCGGTGGTTGCGAATCATGGCTTATGTTGCCCTCGCGGTCAGCATCTTCTCGGCGCACTACGCCTCGCTAAACCCGTGGACGCCGCCGTGGATTTACAACTATCTGCAATACTTGAGCGGATAAATGGTATCCATGACCCTCAACCATTTTTTAGCCGTCTTGTGAGCCGCAAGACGGCAGCGGCAAATAGCTGCGGATGCTAGCCGGCATACGCCCAACTACACCACGAAACTACACCATGAAGGCACACCCTAGGCGTGCCAAATCCATGAAATTCGAGAGAGCCCAACGCAAGAAAAAGAAACCTGAAGGAGAATCAGCCCCTCCTACCGAACCAAAGCAAGTGGCATTGGGCGTACGCCTGCGGTATACAGATCGGTAGGAGTCGAGCCGCGAATGCGGCGGCCGGAAACGAAGTCGGCCACGGTAGCGAGTGCCTGGGTGGCCCGAGCATTCATCTAGCCCATTACCTTCCACCAACGCGAATCCTTGGCCTCGCCACGCGACATCGCCCAACCCGTCACCACGAGTATCACGTCATGAAAATAGCCGCAGGTTCCACGATCATCAGGAATGGACAACTTGTCGACGGGACAGGCTCCGCCGCCATAGCCAATGGCATGGTGGTCATCGACGACGGACGTATTTCCTACGCCGGACCGGAGAGTGGACAAACGCAACCGCCCGCTGCCACGAAAATCGACGCGCGCGGCGGAACGATCATGCCGGGTTTGGTCGAGGCACATTTTCATCCGACGTATTTCAACGTGGCCGCGTTGGAGGACCTCGACATCAAGTACCCGGTCGAATACGTCACGTTGCTGGCCGCGGTCAACGCGAAACTGGCCTTGGAGTGTGGATACACCGCGGCGCGGAGCGGCGGCAGCCTGTTCAATATCGACGTGTGGTTAAAGAAGGCGATCAACAAGGACCTGATTCCCGGCCCGCGATTGGCCGCCAGCGGGCGCGAAATATGCGGAGTGGGCGGATTGATGGATTGGAATCCCGATTTTCGCCGCATCGGGATGGACGGCTTGGTGTTGCTGATCAACGGACCCGACGATGCTCGTTCCGCCGTCCGTAAGTTGGTCAAGGACGGTGTGGAATGGGTAAAGACCTACCCAACGGGGGACGCCGCCGCGCCGGATGTGAACGACCACCACACATTGTGCATGACGTTCGAGGAAATGGATGCCGTGGTCACGACAGCTCACAATCATGCCCTGAAGGTTACCGGCCATTGCCGGGCCACCGAGGGGATCAAAAACGCATTGCGTGCCGGCTACGACACTCTGGAACATGGCACATTCGTCGACGACGAAGCGCTGGACATGATTCTATCTCGCGACGTACCCGTGGTTCCCGCCCTGCAATTCGAATGGGCCAGCATTGAATACGGCCCCGACTTCGGCATGGGCCAGCGGGTGATCGATGGCCATCAAGAAACGCTGGACGGTGGCGCGGAAAGTGCCCGACGCATTCTCAAGGCGGGCGGCCGTCTGGGGATGGGCGGCGATTACGGCTTTGCCTGGACTCCGCACGGAACTTACGCCAAGGAGCTGTCTTTTTTCGTGAACCATGTCGGCTTTACGCCGCTGGAAACCATCAAGTGCGCCACCAAAACCGGCGCGGAAATCATGGGCTGTGGCGACGAATTAGGTACTCTAGAAGCAGGCAAGCTGGCCGACGTCCTGATTGTCGACGGCGACGTCTTGGCGGACATTTCGATTCTGGAATCCCGCGATCGCATTTTGGCCGTCATGCAGGGCGGAATCGTCAAGGCCGGTCGCTTGGACTGACCATCCAAGAATCGCGGAGGAAAAGCGAAATACTCCCATGATGTTCTTCCGTCGGCGGCTAAAGCGACGATTTCGATTGGCCATCAATTGGATGGCCAATTTCCAAGGCGCGGCAGTTATTCTGACCATGATGGTTATCCTGTCGCTGGCCTTGATTGCGGGTTACTTTCAACTTCGCGCTGCCACGGCCACAATACTCTGCATGGTGTTAATAGCCGTTGGTTTATTTGCCACGCTTGTAAGTGACTCCCATGGCAGGCGATTCGTAATACACCGGGGACTGATGACCGAAGACGAAATGAAGGTGTATCAACAAGGACGGACTTCTTTGCGAAAGTGGCCGGACGACTGGTATGAAGAGGATGCGGACTCGACCTCGGCCAGCGGTTCCACCAATCGAAGCAATGGAAGAAGACTCAATCTGGACTGGCGAGACAATGTGGTGCAATTGAAAATGGGAGGAATCGTCTGCGGAATTGGTTCAATTGCTGGCTTCGTCCTTCTCAAGCAAGCGCGATGGATCGGCGCGGGTTGTGGAGCGGTTTTGGGATTTATTATGGGGGTGTTTCTTGGTGGCGTCGTGCTGCTCATCAATGAATACTGGTATATGGACTATGAGTACAACTCGATTAGCCGATCAGGAAAGAAAGAGCTGGGCCGCTCACCTCCGACGAAGGATAAGGCAAAGTCCTAGCAGGCGGTTGGCGAGATCGCGCAACGGCGCGTGAAAAACCGGGGCGGCCTGCCGCTACTCGCCTGAGTCTTGTTCTTGAATTTACGACCGGATTCGTAGTGAAAATGGTTTCGTGGTGAACAACGGATGCCGATTACCGACCAAGATACTTCCGACCAAGACATTTCCGACCATGACATCGCGGCCGGACAAAGCGTCTATTCCAAACGCACGCTGCGCATCTACGACTGGCTAGTCCTGGGGTTCTCGAACCGTTTTGTTTGGAAGTGCCCCACCAAACACCTACTTCGTCTTTACGATCGTCACATTACCGGCAATCACTTGGACGTCGGCGTGGGGACGGGATTCTTTCTCGACCGCTGCACCTTTCCCAGTGAGCAGCCTCGTAATGATCGCGGTGAGCAGCCTCCTAATGAGCCGCCGCGCGTGGCCCTGCTCGACTTGAACGAGAACTGCCTGCGTGCGGCGGCGGCCCGTATCCGGCGGTACCATCCCGAAATCTATCAGCGCGATCTCTTTCGCCCGCTCGACCTGCAAGTCGAGCGGTTTGATTCCATTGGTCTCAATTATGTGCTGCATTGCCTGCCCGGCACGATGCAGTCCAAGGGCCTGGTATTGGACCATCTCAAGTCACTGTTGAACCCGGACGGAACCTTGTTCGGCTCCACGATTCTGGCCAGTGGAGTTCCCCGAGGAATACTGGCCCGGCGTCTGATGAACTTCTACAACAAACGCCGCGTCTTCACGAATTCCGAGGATTCGCTCCAATCGCTGGAAGAAGTGCTGCGATCTCGATTCCAGCGAGTCACGATCGAAACCCGCGGATGTGTTGCGCTATTCGCGGCTCATTGACCAAACAGGATCGTCAACGCTGGGCCAAGTTTGACCTGAATCCGCACCCGGCTGGCGGACGGCGTTGTTGAAAAACTCCAACACGATGTAGAACGGTTGCTCCTTTTACCTACTTTCTCGTTGAGTTTCCCCTCCAACGCTAGCAAGACGCCCTTTCCCTTTGTCACCCGCTGACGTCGCAACGTGGATCGAAGCACCACGGTTCCTCACGCCCAATCAAACTTGCTTTGACCCGGTCCATCGACACTGCTACTATTCCGCCGATGCAAGCGGAAATGCTCGCATTCTTGGTAAGCCATTCGGAGTGATTCGTCGCAAGGAGGCGTGAATTGTTACAGGTGATTCAGAGCATCGGCAGCGGCAAGCTGAGCGTCGCCCAAGTTCCCGCCCCGACGGTCAAGCCGGGCCACGTGCTGATACAAAATGTGTGTTCGCTGATATCCGCCGGGACCGAAAAGTCGGTCGTCGACACGGCTGGCAAATCGTTGATCGGCAAGGCGGCCGAGCGGCCAGACAAAGTACGGCAAGTGTTGAATATCGCTCGTACTGAAGGACTGGCGACCGCCTTTCAGCAAGCGACGGAAAAACTGCGCGAACCGATCGCGCTGGGGTATTCGTCAACGGGAATCGTGTTAGGTTGCGGCGCGGGAGTGCAAGAATTCAAGCCGGGGGATCGCGTCGCTTCCAACGGGCCTCACGCGGGCACGGTATGTATTCCTAAGAACCTGTGCGCCCGAGTAGATCCGTCGGTGCCGTTTGAACAGGCCGCGTTTACCGTACTCGGGTCGATCGCCTTGCAGGGCGTTCGATTGTCGAAACTTGGATTGGGTGAAACGGTGCTGGTGATCGGCCTGGGGCTCGTGGGCCAAATCACGGTGCAACTTCTCAAGGCGCAGGGCTGCCGCGTGCTGGGAATGGATCTGGATGAAGCGAAGTGCGAACTGGCGCGCGAGCTGGGCGCCGATCACGCCAGTCATCAATTAAATGCCGAAGCCGTCCAAGAATTGACTGGCGGTATCGGGGCCGATGTGGTGCTGATCACAGCGGCGACCAAGTCCAATTCGCCCGTACAAATGGCGGGTGAAGCGGTTCGGCAAAAAGGCCGCGTCGTCGTTGTCGGCGCGGTCGGGTTGGAGCTTCCTAGAAAACCGTATTATCTGCGCGAAGCCGAATTCATGATCTCGTGTTCCTACGGACCGGGCCGGTATGATCCGGTTTACGAAGAGCGAGGCAACGACTATCCGGTCGGATATGTCCGCTGGACCGAACAACGAAACATGCAAGCCGTGCTCGACATGATGTCCGCGGGCAAGCTTGACACCACGCGTCTTGTGTCACATCGGTTCGAACTGCATGAAGCCGAGAAAGCCTATGATCTAATCCGGTCGGGTCGCGAACCGTATCTAGGAGTCTTGCTCCACCACCCCGATAGTTCTGAAGAAGAATCGCCGCACCGAGTGCAACTGCGAGCTGCGGCGGCGAGCGGCAAGGTGGGCATCGGTTGTCTGGGAGCGGGCGGATTTGCGCGCATGGTCTTGCTGCCGGCTATCTTGCGCACTGCCAAGTTTCGTCCCTACGCGATTTGTTCGGCGGGCGGTTTGTCGGGAACCGTGAGCGGCAAGCGGCTCGGATTTGAAGTTGCCACCACGGACGAAGACGACTTGATTTATGATCCCAATGTCGACGTGGTCTTCACGGTCACGCGTCACGACCATCACGCCCGCCAGGTGCTCAAGTGCCTGCAAGCGGGCAAGCATGTCTTCGTCGAAAAGCCCCTTTGCCGCACGCTGGAAGAACTTCGCGAAATCGAATCGGTCGTGCAGGCCAACGGCGACCACTGTCCGCTGTTGATGGTCGGTTTCAATCGGCGTTTCTCGCCGGCGGCCCTGCAAATGAAGGAATTTTTCGAGGACGTCTCGGCACCGCTGACCGCTTCAATTCGATTCAATGCGGGGCATGTCCCGCCCAGTCATTGGACACAGGATGAAGATGAGGGTGGCGGCCGGATCATCGGAGAAGCGTGCCACGCGATCGATCTGGCGACTTATCTCGTGGGTTCGCCACCCGTCCGCGTGTTTGCGGAATCGATCGGCGGCGTTGACGCGCCCAGTATCACCGACGATCAATGTTTCATCACGCTGCGGCATGAGAACGGATCGATTTCCAACATCGCTTATCTGTCGGGCGGCAATCGCGCCTATTCAAAAGAACGAGTGGAATTGATCGGTGGTGGCCGCTTAGCGGTGATTGACGATTTTCGCGAACTGGTGCTCTGTCGAGGAACCAAACAAAAAAAGAAGAAGATGCGGCAAGATAAGGGACATCGGGCCGAGATCGAGGCATTCTCGCGAGCAGTGGTGGAAGGCGGGGATGCGCCGATTTCGTGGACCGACTTGCGTTCGGTGACGCTGGCTTCGCTGTTGGCCGTGACGAGCATTCGCGAAGGCATGCCGATGGAATTGCATTCCAAATAGCCGCGAGACGTTCGAATGCCCGCCCACTTGCTTGGCCAAATCCAACGCGCCGCCCGCATGCCGCCCCGAGTGTTGGCTCGCCGCCTGCGCCTGGAAGCGGGGCGCTGTTGGGATCGTTGGTTCGGCGCTGAGACCGATCTGGCCGCTCTGCTGAGCAGCACAAAAGCAGCAAGCCTCGATGAACTTTGGGAATCGATTGGCTTACGCCCCTATGCGACGGCGTTTCCCGCCGCTGCCGAAATTCACGCCACGTCTCCCGCAAGTCGCCAGCGCATTCTTGATTCGGCTGACCAGGCGCTGCGACGACGCGTCGATTTGATGGGATCCGGCGAGATTGACTTGGGCGAACGCATCGACTGGCATTGCGACTACATCAGTGGATTGTCTTGGCCATTGCGTTTTGCGAGTGACTTGAATTATCGCGATCCGGACCAGCCCAACGACGTAAAATTTCCCTGGGAACTATCCCGCTTGCAGTGGCTGATTCCGGTTGGCCAGGCCTATTTGCTTACGGGTGATGAAAAATATGCGAGTTGCGTTCGGCGGACGCTGGAGGACTGGATCAAAAACAATCCTTACTTGCTGGGCGTCAATTGGGCCTGTCCGATGGAAGCCGCCATGCGAATTTTCACATGGACCTGGTTCTTTCATGCCTTTCATCGCTCATCGTCATGGTCGTCAGGCGACTTTCGCGGGTTGTTTCTGCGCAATCTGTTTTCGCACGGACGGTATCTCGAACGATACTTGGAATATTCGGACGTTAACGGCAACCACTGCACGGCGGATGCGGCGGGGCTCGTGTTCGCGGGGTCGTTTTTTGGACCGGGCCGGACGGCCAATCGATGGCATGACGCGGGCTGGTCGCTGCTGGCTCGGGAACTGCCTCGACAGGTCACCAAGGATGGAGTCAATTTCGAGGGCTCGGTGCCTTATCATCGCCTGGTCGCGGAATTGTTTTTCTTTGCCGCGCGCTACCGGCAGCGGCTTGGCCAAGAAGTTCCGCAAAGCTATCTGGATCGTCTTCGCGGCATGGCGCGGTTCACGGCCGCCTACAC
>JAJDEH010000345.1 GCA_029259935.1 Planctomycetota bacterium | reverse complement strand
TGCTCGATCCCGTTACGCAGCCAGGGCCGATCCATGTCGGCGGGCAACTCGGGCCGCCGAGCTGGAACGAACGCCCAGTGGTCGTCCCACTGCGCCCCTTCGTCGATCCAACGTTTGATGAGCGCGACCTGTTCTTTGGTTAGTTGCCGCACCTGATCGGGTGGCGGCATCCGCTGGTCGGCGTCGTCACTGGTAATTCGCCGATACAACTCGCTTTTGGCGGCGGCGCCCGGTGTCACCGCCTGATGCCCGCCCAAATCGACAAACGCACCGTCGCGCGTGTCCAACCGCAGGTCGGTTTCGCGGTTCTCGGAATCGGGTCCGTGGCAGGTAAAACAGTTGTCGGCCAGGATCGGTCGAATTTGCTGGCCGAAGTTGATTCGGGCGGCATTCTTGGGCTGTCCCTCGTCAGCCAACATCCAGGTGGGCAAGCAAGTCAGAATCAGGATCGACAGACATCGAAGGGGCATGATGACTTCTGGGGGGCTTATTGTGGAGGTTCACTCTATATTAAACCGCGCACCATGCGTGCCAAGCAAACCAGATTGGCTGGGGGAGGTTTTTTCGAGAGCGGATTACGGGAAGCCGCCACCTATTTAACCCGGCGGACACGATGATTCAATGTGTCGCCGATGTAGACCGTCCCATCCCCGCCAATGGCGACACCATGCGGACGATTCAGTTGTGCCCGCGTGGCCGCTGCCCCATCGCCTTTCCCGCCGGCATGGGCAGGCCCGCTGCCGGCGATCGTAGTGACTAGGCCTGACCGAGGGTCGATCTTGCGAATCGCCTGGTTCTCGGTATCCACCACATAGATATTGCCCCGCGGACCGGCCGCGATCCCTTTGGGACCGTTGAATGTCGCTTGCTTCGCCGAGCCGCCGTCGCCGGCAAACCCCCGCTCGCCAGTCCCGGCGACGTGCCGCAGAATTCCGTCCTTCAGGTCCATCTTCCACACACTATGACCCTCGCGCAGCGCGATCCACATGGTATTGCCGTCGATGAACAGGGCTCGCGGGCCGAGGATCGGATTCCCCAACGCCTTTTGTCCGTCGGTCGGAAGTTTTCGCTCGCGGCTGCCCGCGATGGACTCGACCAAACCTGTTTTCAGATCAATACGCCGTATTCGGTGATTGCCAATGTCGGCCACATACAAACCGCCCTGGCCATCCAGGGCGATACTGTGTGGCCTACGAAATGTGGCCTTGGCCGCCGGCCCGCCATCTCCGCTGTAACCAGCGTTTCCCGTACCAGCCACCGTGGTGATGATGTTCGTCTTCGCGTCCACTCGACGAACGAGGTGATTCTGCATTTCCACGAAGAACATGTTCCCGTCGCCATCGAACCGAACTTCATAGGGTTCGTTTAGCTTCGCGTCGATCGCCGGTCCGCCGTCGCCCGAATAGCCCTTCGAACCGCAGCCGGCGACCGTGTTAAGTTTGCCCGTTTTGAGGTCCAGCCGGCGAACGCGGTGATTTCGCACTTCGGTAATGTACAGCGCGCCGTCGGGGCCAACTTCGACTCCGAACGGATCGCCGACGTTGATCTTGACCGCTTCACCCGCGTCGCCGTTATCGCCCGGTTGTCCGGTGCCGGCAACGGTGTCGATGGTCAAACTTTCGTCGATCGTCAACGGTTCGCCGGACGCCGGGGTACAACATGGCGCGAAACAACACGCCGCGGTTAGCAACAAAATCAATATCGACGTGGCACTGCGATTCATGGTGTCTCCTCAAGGCTCAGCGGCAACGGAAGCGGGTAGTTGGATCCGAGGGATGGCTCGCATTGGTCCGAGCGATCGTCTCGCTAGTACTTTGTCACAGCTCTAGGGTGCCTCGGGCATCTTGCCCGTACTCGTAGCGTCCACTGGCGAGACGCCAGTGGCACCCCTGGCGAACTCAACTAATCCTAGTTCTTAGCTGTGACAAAGCACTAGTCTAACCCGCTGAAGTCTGGTCCGTCACTGGCTTCGATGCCCATATCGTCAAGAGATTTGCCTTTGGCGACCTCGAATTGCGACTGCAGCTTGTCCCGTGAGAACTTGTCGTCACCCTTCTTGGTGAACCACAGTCCGGCCCAGATCCCTCCCATCGCCAGGACGATAACCACCACCAACCCGGCCCCGAAATAAGGGTTCACCATGCGGCCGTATTCAACCACCTCGGGTTCAAAGCCGATCAGCAAGGGGCTTACCTGCTGGGACCCCTCGCCAAAATCGCGAATGAATTGTGACTTATAGGCCCATAGCTTGAAGTAGAAGCAAGCGACCCGAATGGATTGACTGACGTCGCTGCCTTCAGCAATCCCTGCTGGCAATTGTCGCACGCAAACGGTCACCGGATAGTTGTTTTGAAACACCGGAGCCGCGCCGTCCTTCTGCTTGCCGCTGATCTTGATATCGCGGTTGCCGAGCGGAATGAAGACATCGATTTCGAAGTAGTGATCGATGCCAAGCCGATCGCGGATATAGGGAGCGTCGATGGCGATTCGAGTAATGCGCCGAGCATTGCCCTCGACGATCACGAGCTTTCCGTGCTGTGTCTTGGGAGCCGACAGGGCCGGCACCAAATCCAGCGGTGGGATGTCTTGACCGAGTTGCGGTTTGGGGCCAATTCGCCCCGCGGCGGCCAGCAACTGATAAAAGCACTCGCTATCCTTCGGTCCAACTCTTTCACCGTTCAGTTCGCGCACATCATCGAACAGCCCCACATCCATGCCGGTCTTGGCCAACAACACGAGGCTCTGGGTGATGGCCAACTTGTCGTTCACCTTTTCTGGAAGCCAGGCGATTCGCGGTGATGCAAACAACAATTGCGAATCACCGACTTTCAGGAATGCCGCCAAGCAGCTTGCCTTTTCATTCAACTCTTGTCCTGGCTTCCAGGCCCTGGGGATCTTCAGCGCGTGGATGAGAACTGAAGTTTTCGAGCCCTGGGGTGTAAACGTAACTAAGAAATAGTGGGCGAATTCGGAATACCGGGCCAGCTCCGCCGGCAGCTTGACGAGCGAGACTTCGGTAACCCGCCCCGCGAGCGGAAGCAGCACCAGACGATGCGACTCGGGGTCCTCGGCCAGCGACGATAAGTCGACCTGGTTATTAGCGGCGGCAAACCGTTCAAGCTGATCCAACCCCACGCGCGGCATTTGGTAGAACACTTTTCTTAGCGTGGGATCCGCCGGATCGAGCGGCTCGTGATCCTTCAACCCGGCTAGGTCGCTGTCATCGACGTTGGACAGAGCAGCCCGGAACGACGGCGGCGCGGCGGGAACGTCGGTGCCCGGTTCTTGGGCCTTCTTTTTCCAAGGGGGAGTACCACTGGGCAGTTCGACTTGTTTGGTTGTTTCATCGCCCGGCGACGCGTCGTTCTTGGGAAGATCTTGGGCCTGGAGCGACTGGGCCAGGGCAGTCGCCAAGAGAACGATGGACACCACGACCGCGGTCGGCGAATCAAAACACGAGGCAATAGATCGGGGCATGACTTTTCGATCTGTTTCTAAAGATCCGATGCTGGGCTCTGCTGTTCGGAATTCGGGGCCGTTTCGGCGGCCAATTGGTCGAGCCGCTGTCCCACGCTGAGCCCAACGTCTTTCTTTTCCAAGGATTTGAGTTCGGCCGGATTGCTAAGGTTGGTTGCATCATAAGCGGCGACAACGGACGGTTTGCCGCCGTGCTGCCGGTACACCAGCATTGTAATGACAATCGCCGCCGTCAGCAGCGCGATTAGTCCACCCACCGTCACCGGCATACTTGGCCACGCAGGCCCTTCTCCCCCATCGGCAATCGCGTCCCCCTCCCACACCGGCGCTCGGGCCATCAGCAGCGGCGCAATGCGACTGCCGTCCTTGGCGCGATAAGCACAGTTCTTGAAAAAGTAACCCGTGAACTCAACATCTTCGTTCAGTTCGGTTGTTCCCTTGTCGAGATCGCGATCCTTGATTTTGGGAAAGCCCGACGGAACCTGCAACGAATAAATCATCATCGGATCATTCGGTCCGCCCGCGGGTCTCACGAGGAAAACATAGTAGCCGTCGATGCCGTAGATGTTTCCTCGAGCCTGAACGTGATAAGCCATGCGTGCCTTGCCGCGCACCGTCACCACTTGTCCACGATAGTACTTGGGCTGCTTGAACAGTTGCAGGAATCCAACCCGTTGCGAGGGCTGCTGAGCAATTCTTCCGCCGTCATCTTTCAACCGCTCCAACGTCCTAAACCAGGCATCGTGTTCTTGCCATCGCGACGCGACCGTGTTGTCCTCCACGAACTTCAGCGAGTACTGGTCACAGATCGATTGCAGCTCCTCGATTATTTTCCGGTCTTCGGAAATGAGCAGCCGTCCTTCGGCGGCGATCACCAACGAATCCTTGATGAGTTCCCAATATTCCGACAACTGCGAAAGTACGGTTGCCCAGGCGAGTTTTTTCTCTTCTTCGTCGTCCGGCATGGCATTGACGGATTGGCGTGATTCCCGCATCGCGTCGCGCCAGTGTTCGTCGACGGATCGGAGAGTACGCAAGACCTCGATACGTTCGTCGTCGCCAAGGCCCGTTCCGGTGTCCGCGGGCTTCTGATCGCGGGCCACCTTCAGCAACTTAAAAAGCAGCCGATGATCCTTGACGGACAATGTATCCAGGGCGGCCGTCCATCGATCGGTTTTTTCCTGCAGCAGCAAACCGCCCAGCGTCGGTTCCTCGCCCGAGTTGGAATTCGATTGGAATTGCGGCGCGGTGTCAATCGTCACCACACCCGGCTCTTGGCTTTGCGAATGTTGGGGTTTGCGTAAGGTTGTGTCCACGTCCTCGTCGGCGAACTCGTCATCGGTCAGCGTCTCTTGCGGCGTCTCTTGAAACCCCAACACTCTGTAGATTGACGATTGCGGGTTGCGCGCCTCGTTCATTGCCACCACCACGAACATCAAGGTAAAGACGAGCAACAGCAGGCGCACCTGTACCCCTCGGGACGAGTACCTGGGTGGCCCGCTGCGAGCGGGTTCTGGGTCCGGCTGGTGGGAGAATTTCAGTGGCATCGGATCAGGCGGTCCTAAATCTTTTCACTGTCTTATCTTACTGCAAGAACGCCACGGCGGCTAAGTCAATTCGCCACGACAATCATGTCTATTCGCTGGAAGCGTCCATTACTATTGCTTTCGGGGCGTCGGAGCCCTGGGAAACACCTAGAAAGTAAGATCGGGATCCCGGGTATTGGGTCCTGGGTGCCGGCGAATATTTGGTTTTGGCACCTCGCGGGCTTGCAATCTTCCATCGTGGTCTCTCGCGGCAACTTGCCACTGCCGACTTCCCGCAATCCTGGTGAATTGTGTACTGCCATACAGTACGACGAATTGTCCTTGTCATCGTCCCCGCTTCAGTGACAATAGACTGACCAAACAACAAGAACATCCTCGACCATTCCAAGGAAATGCAATGAAATCAGTAGCTGTCACGCTTAGTAGCATCATCCTCGCCGCGGCCGCCCTCGGTGCCCGCGCCGACGACCAGGACCCCAAAGTCGCCGAAACGTTGCAGGCGACCACCGCGTTCATGCAGGGGCAAGCCAATGTACACGTCAAATTGAAAATGCAAATGGAAGCGAAGAAAATTCCCGGCTTCACTAACCAGACCGTCACCCTTGACGTTCAGTATCAAAAACCAAACCGCATGGTCTTCAACTTGAAGAACAACCGTGGCAACATGAGAGCGGTCACCGACGGCAAGCAGTTGTACATGTACGACGCGCAGAACAATCGCTATTCGAAGGAAGACGCGCCGCAGGATCTCGGTAAGACCAAGCATTCCTTCTTCGGCCAGATTTCCAACGCCGTCCAATACGCGCCCGCTCTGCCCTACACCGATCTTAGCGAACTGCTGCTGGCCAAGGCATCCGAGACGAAATACGTTGGCAAGGAAGAACTCAATGGAGTCGAATGCCATCACTTGCATATTGTCAGCGAGCAATCCGATCTTGATGCGTGGGTCGAAGCAGGCGATCGTCCGGTGATACATCAAGTGGTGATGAACATCACCAAGACCTTGCCCATGCGACTCCGCTCGAACGGTGCCGACTTTCGCGTCACAAGTTCGCTCAGCGACTGGAAGTTGGCCGCGGCACCCGGCAAGGACACGTTCACGTTCACACCTCCCGAAGGTGCCGAACTGACAGACGACATCCAGCGCCCGCCGTCGCCTGAAGATCTGGTCGGCAAAACCGCCCCGCCCTTGAATCTTGAATTGGTTGGGGGCGGCAAAGTGGACCTTGCGAAGCACAAAGGAAAAGAGGTGGTCATCCTCGATTTCTGGGCGACCTGGTGTGGTCCGTGCGTCCGCGCGATGCCGATCATCACCAAGGTGGCGGGTGAATTCGAAAAGCAGGGCGTCGTTTTCTATGCCGTCAATTTGCAAGAAGATGCAGAGAAGATCCAGAAATTCCTTAAAGACCAAGAGTTGGATTTGACGGTCGCCATGGACTCCGATGGCCGAGTCGGTGCCGCCTATCGAGCCAACGCGATTCCTCAAACGGTCATTGTGGGCAAGGACGGCCGCGTCCAAGTCGTCCATGTCGGCTTGCTTCCCAACCTGGAAGACCAGCTCACTGAAGAACTCACCGCGCTGGTGGCTGGCAAGGACTTGACAAAGAAAGCCGCCAAGGATTAGCGATCGTTTCACGGAGACGACCGCGACATTCTGGATCGCTCATTCCACTCGTGGCGCGAATACTTTTCCGCCACGAGTTTTTTCGTGCCTGCGAGGGGCCACCGCCGCAGTGGCTGGGTGGCGCCGAACCCGCGCATGATCGCCTCGCGAAGTTGCGTCTCTTGCAGGGGCAGATTCGCCACGAAGTTTGCGTGGTCGCGTCCGGCCCGATAGTCTGGTTGCCGCGGCGGTGTGCCAAGACAGGTCGCAATCAGGCTAAGGTCGAAGTCATAAAGCAACGTCCCGTGGTAGAGCAGGTGCGTGCGTTTGCAGCGCAGACTGTTGCCCGAAAACTTGCGTCCGCTCAAAGTAAGATCGCTCGTACCTTGATGTTCAACTTCCGGGCAAAGCGGTCGAATTGATTCCGCCAGGAGCCCCAGCACGAATTCGTGCGCGGCCGAAATCATCGCCAGTTCAGGACGCTTTTCGACACTCAACACCACCGCATACATCAAGCAGCCGGGACCCGCGACAATCGCCGCGCCGCCGCTGCCGCGCCGAATGATGGGAATGTCAAGCTGGCGACAGCGGTCTCGATTCACTTCCTCGTCGATTCGCGACGATCGCCCGATGACAACGATCGGCGTCGGCGATTGCCACAGCCGAAGCACCTCGAACGATGCGGGCCCATGTTCGGCCTGTTCCAACAACGCCTCGTCCAACGCGATGTTGGCGGGGGGCGTGTCGAGCGTTAGGTCGAGCGACTGCATGGAACGGGCGATGTTCAGTGAATGATTTCGTAACGAGTGAAGGGGCACGACTTCAATCGGGCTTAGCAGAGAGTTCGATCCACGAGACTTGCGTGATGAGGTGGGACAAGGATGCGAAGGAAATGTGAGCGTTGGTGGCGTGACGGGGCGAGTTGTTCGCCGGAAACGTGGCCAGCGTGGCGTCACCGACCAAAAACACGTTAAAGTCACGCGATAGATTTTCGTAGCCGGCCGTCGTTCGGCAAAAACACATGTCGGTTGCGTAGCCGGTCAGCAATACGTGCCGAACTCCGTTGTCACGCAAGAACTTTTTCAGCGGCTCATAGCCTTCCCGATCGTAGATGACCACGTCGTCGGGATCGGCGTCAATGTCCTTCGTGACTGGAATTGGCAACTGCCAAAATCCGTCGTTGTTGAACTTTGGCGAAGCATCCAAGCCCGGAAACTGACGAAAATAGTCAATGGCCGGCTTGTCTTTCGAAATCTTGAATGACTTTGGCAGCGGCTGCCCTTGGTATTGAAACTGCTGAAGCTTGGCCGACAATTCCGCGCGGCCCTCTTTTCGCTCACTGGCACTAGGCTGAGCACGCAGCGAACGATACACCTTCTTGCGAATCGGGTCCTCGCTGCCCGGCAAGCTATACATGACGAAGGCGACAGCCCCGCGCATCGACTTTAGAAATGGATCGATGACCTCGCGAGTGTGCTTTCCGGCCAGATGGTTTTTCTCCGGCGTGCAGAAATCGGCGACTCCGGCCGGTTCGGGAGTGCGCCATCCCTGGCCATCATCGATACCCCACGGATGCACCATGATGATCGCTGTTTCCTTGGCCCGCAGTCGGTTAGGCATTTCGATAATACCACGCGCGTTGTAAGAAAAACGCCAAGCACGCACGTGCAAATCGGCCTCCGCATCATCCACGAGCAACGGAGCTTCATAACGATTCGTTTCATGCACCGGAGCGACGAACCGCGGATGATCCGCCAGTATGGGCCGCGGTTTTGTTAGACGCGTCAGTTGATTCTCGTAGGTTCGCTGGCCAGCCGGCTCGGCGGGCGACGCCGTGATCATCGGCGTCAAAAAACTCAGGGACAAGCCCAACAGCAAGACGAATTTCGAAACTCGCGTGGTGTTCATTGGCGGATTCCTAACATCAGAATCGAGATCAAAGAGAAAATGAGGCAGTGCATTCGGTCTGGCTCGCTCGATTATCCCAGAAATTCAAGACGACGGCGAGAACGAGTGCTTTCCGTGTGGGGCCGTATTTTATGGCAAGGACAGTCGACCAGGGCACGAGCCCAGAAGCGGTGAATGCGGCGTCAACCAAACGGCGTTGCCGCACGTCGTGTCCTTGGAATCGGAATGCCACGCCGAATCTTATATAACGATAGTCCCCCCGGCGTGCCCATGAATGAATCCGTGTGCACGTCAGCGCGGACGTGGACCGAATAATCCGAGTTAGCTTCCACTTGGCAATGACGGAGAATCAGACGACATGGATCTTGTAGACGTCACCGTATACTATCTGGAAATGCTCGGCCATTCACGGCGAGATGTGCTGGCCCCACAAGGCGGCCTGTCCGTGCTTCACGCGCAAACTCCTTCGGTACCCTACTACCGCTTCTTGTATAACGCCGTCGGTGCGGACTACCACTGGCTAAGTCGCCGGAAACTCTCCGACGCGGATTTGGCCGACGTCATTCAAGATCCGCGCAACGAGTTGCACGTTTTACATGTCGACGGATCGCCCGCGGGATTTGCCGAACTCGACCGCCGCCAAGACGAAGAAGTCGAGCTAGTACAGTTCGGCTTGATGGCCGACTTCATCGGCCGGGGGCTGGGCAAGTGGTTTTTGCAATGGACCATCGACAAGGCCTGGAGTTACCAGCCGCGCCGGTTTTGGCTGCACACGTGCACACTCGATCACCCCGCCGCGCTGCCGACCTACAAGAAGGCCGGTTTCGTGCAGTATCAACAGAAACAGATCCGCCGCGAAAAGTGATACGCGGCGCGGCCCATTATTTCGCCCGCCAGCGATCTAGCAATTGTTCGACCGCCACTTGTTGCTTGTGCGGTTGCGCTACAATGAGGCATTGACTCGGCCCGTCAAGCAACAACGTTCCCGCCTCGTCCAACTCAAGCGAACGATGGATGAGGTCGATCATGGCCGCGGAATCGAACCGTTCGGAAAGCAGATCTTTGGCTGGATAAAACTCAATTTCCAGTTGCTCGGTCATCGCCGTGACGGTGGTAACCTGCAGCGTGTTCTCGTTGATGATGCGATACGTAAGTTCCATCGGTTCGAGCAATTGGACCAGCGCCTCGCCCAGCGGAGCTTCGTCGACCGACAGCGTGGTTTCGCCATGCGGATTCCAACCCACCTCGCCGACCGCCAACCAGTCGACCAGCAGATGCACATCGGACTCCTTGCCGATTCGGCCAAGGATACCGACCAATCGCGTCGGCTCGACATAATTGAGTGATAGGGTCTTGCCCAGCGCCGAAGTCGCGCGCCGTTGTCGAGAGTCCAAGCTAAACAATGCGGGTTCATAGCTGCCGCGGGTCCGGAGACCACGCGCCACGCGCAATGTTTCCAGAAATGTCATCACGCGAAATTGAACCGACGCGTCATGCCGAATCACAATCGACTGCTCTTCCGTCTTCATTTCGCCCGCTCCGCCCTCGGCCGACCAGCTTGACGGTTCGATCAGCAAGCGAATCCGCTGGCTCAAGGCGGCCAATTCCTTGTTGTCGCTTGCCAAGTCGTCCACGGCGTATTTCGTCGCGCCCGGTTCCGCGGCGGCCGCGCCGGCGTACGTCACAATGAGATGGCCTTCGACGACCAGATAATCGAGTCCGACCGGGCCGAGGACCGCGTCGAGTGCTCCCTTGACCGTCGTGTCCGTTTGCCGGATGGCGATCGTCGTCGCGGGCGTCGCTTTGGCCCAGGTCAACGCCAGGGGATCGATGGTGATAGGAATCGTACTCATTTCCGAAACGAATTGCAGGAAGTCGGCTAGCGAGACTTCAGTAAACTGAATCCCGGGAATCTCGTCCGACAAGCGAGCGGCAACGTCCACGTCGATCGGGTCGGGACGGGGCAGCGGAGTCACTTTGGAACGCAGTTCTTCCGGCAACGCCGCCGTATCGTCCGAGGGATCGGGTGCGGCATCGAACGGTGCGTCGTCCAGCAGCTTGCCAAAATCGCCAAGGTCATCCAGCAACGACTTACCTTCAGGGTCCGCCGTACGTGGATCGCCTCTCTCATCGGGCTTGGCGAGCCCGGGCGGTGCATCATCGGCTGTACCTTTGTCTTCCGAACCTTTATCTTCCGTTCCGGCGTCATCAGAAGCAGATGCTTCTGGCACCAGCGGATCGACCTTGTCTTCCGCCGGCGGTTCGCCGCCATTCGCGGGCACTTCGTCAGGTCGTGGGTCAACTTCCGGTGGTGGAGCAACATCTTCGTTCGCACCGGGGGCCGCTACGTCGTCGGAATTGCTGGACGATGAATTGTCTTTTCCGCCCTCTCTTGCGATCGCGTTATCGGCTGTTCGTGAATTCGCTTGCGAGTAGCGATAGGTCATGAACCCAATCAGCCCAATGGCCAGAACAAGGCCGACGAGTCCGGCCGCGGCAAACATCAACAACAGTTGCCACCGGCGGGTCGAAGGCGACGTCCAACCGGCGTCGGGCGGCAGCGGTGCCGTCGCGAATTCCTGATCGGCGGGTAGAGCATCCGCTGTCGGCGGTTGCGGTGTCGCCGGTTGCGGTGTCGCCGTTTGCGGTGCCGGCGGTTGCGTTGCCGCGTCTGGGGCGGAATCCGCGCCAGCTTCCGGAACTGATTCCGTGCCAGGAGAAATGCCGTCGGCCACGGGCGTTTCTGGATGCCCGTTCGCGTTGCTGGGCCGCTTCGGCTTAGCCCTTTTCGGTTTGGCGGGTTTCGAGGGTTTGCGAGGGACGGGCTTCGGTGAAACGACCGGTGGTTCTTCCGAAAATAATTCCGCCGCGTCATCGAAAGTTGTCTCGACGGGCGGTCTATGGAGTTGTGGATTGGCAACGTTTGCGGCGGCCACGGGCGCGGCGGCGACCGACTTGGCGGGGGCGTGTTCCGGCGATGGACCACCTTGAGGAGCTTGGATGAGGACCATGCTCTTGCACTTGGGGCAGGCGAGAATCTGTCCGATGGCGGACTTATCGCGCACCTTTAAGCGTGCTTGGCAAGTTGTGCAGGATACCGAGAATTCTTCCACGTTGATTGCCTATGTCGTGCTTGACCCTGTCTGTTCCCATGCTGCCGCAATCGGTCTCGCCGCGCTGGCGATTCGGCGAGTGACGGTCTCCTCAGGTGGCGAATCCTAGCTAAAAAGACTCTCTCGTCGGCACCCGAAAAACCATGCCGGCCACTACCTGAAAATCGAAACCTGACTGCGGACTAGCTGTACCTGTCATAACAAAATTGTACGTCCTCGGCACGGACTATTTCGGCTGAAATGGTTTGGGTAATGCGTATTTTTCCCGTTCCGCGGCCACGCGCGTGGTGACCAGAACGGAGGGCTTGCCGTCGTCGGGGTCCATGGCCAGCACCCAAATCAACTGTTGATCCAATTCGGAAGGGTCCGGGACGTTCGGAATCGGGTTGGCCTTAATCATGATGCCTGTCAAAACCTCCGACAGCGATTTGCCCTCCATGGTGAAATCGCTAACCCGCTGATTCTGCGTAATCCCGCCCACTTCGAGATCTTTTCCCATCAGGCGAATACGGAACTCGAACGGCAGGCCTTGGTATTCACTGCGAATTTCATCTTGGATCAGTTTGGCCACGTTAATCATGTCTTCCGAACCGATCGAAAAATCGTACGTCCGGCCTAGCAATTCTTCAAACGTCTTGGGATTTGGTTTCTTGGTCGTCACGACGGTGGTCGCCGCACCCGGACCGGAGGCCATCAGCAATTCGCCACTGGCAATCAAGTTCGGCGCCGCATGGGCGGGCATGGCGGAATTAATAACTGCTTGTCGGCCTTCGACACCCACGCGCGTGTTGCGATGCAGAAATCCAATTTGCAGAGGGAATCTGCGGGCCAGACGCGTCCAATATGGCGGCGGCTTGACGGTATCGATGTAAGATTCAAGCCGATCAGGAATCTGCTCCAGCCGCTCTCTCAATTGATTGGCCAAATCGATGGGCGTGGTGCCCACTTGGCTGCGCATCCGCATCTCGAAATAAAACTGCTGATCAAAATGCATGCACACCATTCCCGCTTGCAGCCCGTCGCCCAGCCACCAGTCGAGCGGCTTGAGTACTTTTGAACGGGGGCCCGCGAACAGTTGTTGTCCCTCGTCGTTGAAAAAGAAATTCGGCGCGAACACGGCCGTTAAATGACAGCCGTCCGCTGATGAATTAAGTAGGTCGGCAATCTGACGACGAAGCACCGGCGGCGCTTCCCCTTTCTTGGCCGAGTCGCTCACCACCGGCTTGGGTCCCATCACGAACAGCTTAACCTCGGCATCTCCCGCTTCGGGCGGAATGAAAAAAGACCAACCGTTGCTGCCGGAATAAATGCTCGACTCGGCGTCCGCGATCGCTTCCACCGGCGGACTGCCCCACATTTTCACGAGTTCGTCCTTGGCCACCGGTTTGATCAAACGCACGACAAAAGAAGTGAGCGGCATATTGCCCGCGGTATCATTATCGTGAAAGCCGACGAGGAGTTGTTCCACTTCGCCGAGCTTGATTCCAGCGGCAGTTTCCCAAGACTCGCGGCTCGCCTGGAAGTCGGGCCCCAACGCCGCGAATATCTGTTCGCCCTGCGATGAGGCAATAATATCCGCCGGCCGCGCGGCCAACAGCACGCGCACACCGGAGGGAACGTAGTTGGCATTGATCGGCGGTCCGGTCGTGGGTGACGCCCACAGTAACTTTCCATCGTCGGGTACGACCTTAACGCCACTTGAATCGACGTCCCCGTCATTAGCCTGATCACCTCCCTGCTGGCCCGATCCTTCCGGTGTGCCCGGTGCGGGATCGGTGCCATTTGACTCTTTGTTTTTCGGCTCGGCCCCCAATACGACACTGATGTAGGGCCAAGCGGCATAGCTCCCCCCGGCAATCGCGACCAACAAGACCAGCGCGGTGCCGAGCATGATGAGTTTTTTTCGCAGTCGCTTCTTGCGATAGCGCTGAGTAATCTCGTCCGCGGAGCCTCCCGAGACGTTCGCGATGGATGCCGCGGGACCGACGCTGATAGCAGGTGCCGGAGCGGCGATTTCGGGCGCGGGCGGCGGCGGGGCCGCGGGTGCCGGCGCGGGGATCTGCTGAACCGCCGCCACGGGTTGCGGCGCGGCGATTGGCTGTGGGGCCGCGGCGGCAGCCTGCGCGGCGGCAACTGCTTGCGCTGCGGCGGCCGCTTGCCTTTGCGCCACCCAGTTCTCGAAACCGGCAAGTGTTGCGACCGGCGCGGGTTGTTCTCGGTTTAGATACTTTTCTTTAACGAATGGCGCGACTTGTTCACATACGATCGCTGCCTGCTGGTAACGAACTTGTGGATTCTTGGCCATCATGTACGCCACGACCTGGCCAACTTGCTCGGGAACGCCAAAATTGGTCAGCGGAACAATGGGCTCGCCCGCGTGCCGATTCATCTTTTGCGTTGCATCTCCGCCTTCGAACGGCGGATGGCCCGTGAGCAGTTGATACAACGTGCAACCCAAAGCATAGATATCGGTAAGTGCGTCGGGTGGCCATTCGGGCTGGGCTAATTCGGGGGCCAAATAATCGGCGCGGACCAGCAATGAATCAGGATCCCTTTGTTGCGCCACATGCAAGGGTAGAGGCGGTCGCGCCGGATCGCGCAGGAGTTGCAAGTTGGAATTCGAATCCAACCACAGGTTTTGGGGCCGCACGTCGCCGTGGACCAGCCCCGACTGATGCAGCGCCGCCAATCCCAGTGATGCTTGCCAAACAATACGACAGGCATCCGCCGGATTCAATTTCCGGCCGCCGACCCGCTCGTCGATCGTTTGCCCTTGGGTATCGTCAAACACGAGGAACTTGAACGCCGATAAGTCGACCGCCTCGAAGCAGCGATTCAAGTTCGGATGGACGACGCTTCCATGAGCTTGAACTTGCCCGACCAGCCATACCCATTGTTGCGGATCACTGCTCGCCTCGCCCGTCACGAACTGCAACAAAACCGCGTGGCTCGTCGGTTCGTGAATCGCGCGAAACGCCCCGGCCCGGCATCCCTGCTCGATCCGATCGTAAACCTTATATTCGCCGTAGTGGAATGGACCCGAGCGGCCCGCTTCCAAAATGGTCGCCTGGTATGCAGTCAGCGCGTTACGAGAAATCAGCCACTGCGACAGGGTTTTAACATCGGCCTCGGCTGCACCTTCCACACGGCCAAAGTCCGTACCCAAGAGCTGGCATTGCTCGGGCGTCAACAGCCGACTCTCGATGACCAGTTTCCAAAAATCAGGAACCGATAAACTCATAGCGGATTTTCACAACCTCTTCTGAAATTCGCCCCATCTATCTAATTTAACCGATGCCCCCCTCCTGCTGCAAAGGACAGGTCCGGTGGGAGTGGTATTAGGGGTGAAACGGGGCAATTGGCTAGAGCTTTTGACGAATTGTCGCAAGAAAAATTCCCTCCGCGCCATCAAGCGTGGGACCGTAACATGTCACGCCGCGGGTGCGGGGGCATTTGGGAGCCCACCGTGCGCGTTACCCCTCGCCCAAGGGGAAGTTAGAGGGCGTCGCCTAGGAAGGGTTAGTCCTTCCCTTTCGACTCTTCTGTTGATTCCTCGAAGTCGACCAGTCGCACTTGGTCGCCATCGTCGTCCGGCGGACCGAAGAACCGTTCCTTAAAATACTTCGATCTTGCCACTGCGGAGTCCTGCAATCCGTTCCTGCGACGCATGGGAATTTTCGGTAGGCCAATCTTCTCACCCGCGAAGTGAGTTCCTTGGTAAATCGAGCCTCCCTGAAACGGACCCGCGCCAAGAATCCACGTGTCCTTCGAGTCACTGCGGGCGACCGAAGTACCCGATTGCCAAACGGGTTGTTTGGATTTCTGGTGATAAGCAAATACGGCAATCTTGGCCGCGCCCGTGTTCGCGTTTCGTTTGGCAAAGGCTATTTCAGGTATGCTAGGCAGGATCGGGGCGCTAGGCACAAGCATGCCCGCACTGGTCAGCACGTCGTTCTGAGGAATCCCCACCGTCAGCTCCGAGCCATCCGTCCCCAAGGCACCGACCCGCGCTTCCACGACGAACTCGGCATCGTCGGCCTTTGACTCCAGTAGACAGCCGTGGGCCAGCATCTGTTGGCGTAGCGAACTGATTATATAGTCGGCGTTCACGAATCCAATTCCCTTGATGGGTTGGATATAGCGAGTGTCTAAAAACACAGACTGGCCCGCCAAACCGCTGAAGTCGATTCCCGACACCGACCGATCAACCGCGTCCGATACGATCAGTTGTTCAGTCGCGCTGCGCGTGTTAAACGTGCCACATCCGCTCGCGCCCAATAGCAGCAGCACCAAGGCGGCGGAGGTAATCCTAAGACTTATGAATTTCATCAGACCGTTAATGTTCGAATCCTAAACTCGCCCGGATGGGCAATTAAGAGGAGGTTGAAGGTGGGATGATAGAGAAAGAGCCGAAAGCAGAAAACGTGAATTTGCGCCAGCAATCGACAAACCTTAGCTAATCAAACATTTTGACCGCCGTCTTCGCAAGTTATTTCCGCTCGCTAGTTTATGTAAAGTGGATCAATCTTGACTAGAATCCCACGGTCGCTATAATTCCCACCATTGGCAAGTTCGGTAAGCCTGAAAAAGTCGGACAAGCCAAGCAAATGCAGTGGCCTCGAAGAGTGTGCTGTCTGCGCATGCTGCGGGAATCTTAAAGCGAGGGAGTTCAGGAGTGGCTGAGACGTGGCGTCCCACGGATGTCGGGGGCTCTAGGTGATCTGGTAAACAGGTTTACTGCGGCTTCTATTCCAACACGCTGCTCCAGCGGTTGCCTAAGGAGAGGAAAAAAGTCCCACGATGACCACCAAAACTGTCTTTACCACTGGCGAAGCTGCCAAAATCTGCAAGGTCAGCCAGCAAACCATCATTCGCTGTTTTGACAACGGCTCGCTGAAGGGGTTTCGTGTGCCCGGGAGTCGATTCCGTCGCATTCCCCGGGATCAATTGTTCTCGTTCATGAAGGACAACGGAATCCCCACCGATGCTCTGGAAAGTGGCAAGCGGAAGATACTGATTGTAGACGACGATGAAGAGCTGGTTGAATTGTTGGTGGACGTCTTTGAACGAGACGGTCGCTTCGACATTCGCACGGCAAACAACGGCTTTGACGCGGGGATGCTGGTCAAGGAATTTCGCCCCGACCTGGTCGTTTTGGACGTGATGCTGCCTGACATTAACGGTAAAGAGGTCTGCCAAAGGGTGCGTGCCGACAGCACTCTTGCGGCTGTCAAGATTATCTGTATCTCGGGAATGGTCGAGCAAGATAAAGTGGCCGATTTGAAAGAAGCGGGTGCCAATGACTTCATGCAGAAGCCATTTTCCGTGGACCGGCTGCTGGATCGGTCGTGCGATTTGCTCGATATCGAACGGGTGGCAACCGAGGCGTGACCCGCTGGGTCGCTAACGGAATTGCGTAAGATGCCCGAATCCGAGAGTCGCGACTCTTCAACCGACGGTCAAGGCTCATGATTCAATCGCGTGCCGCTGAGGGTACGCGATTTTCGTATTCACTCAAGGTGGGTGAGATGAACGACCGCCGGAACATTCAGCGATTGCCACCCATTACCGACAGACCATCAACCACCGGCAGACCGTCAGCCACGGACAGACCGTCAGCCACGGACAGGCCGTCAACCAAGGACGGACCTTCAACTTGGTGCCTTCCCCTGGCCGACCAGTCCGTCACTGGATTGATTGAAGCCCTGCTAGGTGACGAAGCGGTTCGAGCCGAACGGTTTGAGCCCATTTTGGAGCGGGATCCGGCCTTTTTACTCTGGTCAGTTTGCGTGGCGGATGGCCGCGGGGTTGGTCGGCTACGCGGAGTCGGCGAAGTGGCCCAGTGGTTAGCCCGCGAGTGGCCACGCGTTTTGGTTTGGCCCGCCGACCCGCCCTTGGTGGATTCGACATCGGAAGATATTCGTCGCTGGACCGAATTGGCAACCTTAAGCGGTGCCGCCTCCAGGGCGGCGGCGGATCGAGCCGAGTCAGCGGATCGAGACGAATGGCGGTTCCTGGGCCTGTTGTACTTCGCGCCCCAGTGGCTCGATTCCGTCCATCGCGCCGAGCAAACGCACGGGCTGCCTGTTTGTGAAGGCGCGATTCCCCGCTGGTTGACCGAACGCTTGGCGCAAGGCGACCTGGATATCACCTCGGAACCATCCATGGCGGAACTACGGCTGGACCTTTCCTACACCGAGAATGCCGAACTGTTGCCGTTGCTGGTCGGCAAGTTGCGGCGTTTGCATGATTTGGAAAGCGAATACGAGGTGACGTTGCGGCATGAAAAACTGGCGGCGATGAAAGAACTGGCCTACGGAGCAAGCCACGAAATCAACAATCCGCTGGCCAACATTTCAACCCGCGCGCAGACGTTGCTGCGCGACGAAACGGATCCTCAGCGGCGGCGAAAGTTGGCCACCATCAACAGCCAGGCGTTTCGGGCGCACGAGATGATCACTAATTTGATGCACTTCGCGCGGCCGCCGCGGTTGGTACTTGAGCCGACTAATCTGGTGGATCTGATCGACACTGTGATTGCCTCGCTGGCCGACGACGCGGACACGCAGCAAACGAAGTTGCTCAATCTTTCGGAGGTCGAGGAACTTGTCATTTCAGCGGACTGCAAGCGGCTGGCCGAAGCGGTCAAATTGATGATGACGAATTCTCTCGAGGCGCTTCGCAAGGGCGGTCAAGTGGAAGTCTCGGCTCAGCATCTTCCACCATCGGAAACCGTCCACGACGCGGAAGTCGAAATTCGCATCCACGACACGGGCCCGGGCATCCCCAAAGAAACACAGCGCCACATGTTCGACCCGTTCTTCTCAGGTCGCGAAGCGGGGCGAGGGCTAGGCTTTGGGCTGTGTGAATGTTGGAACGTCATGCAACAGCACGGCGGCCGAATCGCCGTGGAAAGCGCCCCCAGTCAAGGCACGACGTTTTCCATTCGCTTCCCGGCCAGCATGATCGAAGAGAAAGACGGAAACGAACATCAAGTTGCGGGCAACGCTTAGCATTGTCGCCCGTCCGTTTCGCCGCCTAGAGATACCAGCAGCCGATTCCCTGTTGAGTTTGTTGGCAATGCACGATCAGTTCCCGCCCGCGCAGGCGCGAACTCAGCGTACGCCAAACAATATGACCGTCATTCCCGCGCAGGCGGGAACCCAGCGCGGTATTCGCAGCGACGGCATTTGCATCGGACCGCCGCAAGCCTTTCTACCACTCCTGGATTCCCGCCTGCGCGGGAATGACGGCAGGCACCGCGAGCGCGGAAGTACTCTCGGCGATTTGGAATGGAAGTGGCGCTCCACCGTTGCATCCGGCGCGGCCGTCCGTTCGGCGGTGAGGCCTGGGCCAAGCGAAGCGTGCTGTGTCTCCTACAACTAGCTCCGCTCAACCGATCAACTCAAACTGCCGCCTTCTTTGAGCCATTCTTCTCTTAGTTCCACGCGGCGTGGCGCGTTCATGACCAGCAGACGTGCCGTTGCTCGTCCCGTTGGTGAAATTCCTTCTATCTCGGCACCGCATGTTTCGAAGTGATCGTTCCAAGCATCCTGGCGTGGGTTGAATAGCTTCACGATTCGCTGCGTGTCAGGGTCGATGCTCGTTAGATTTGGGCCTTTGTAGGCGTTACATCGATCGCAAGCGAGACAAAGCAGGGATGGATCATAATCGTCCTCATCCACATGTTGTTTGGCGACGAGTACTCGATGTGAAACGTGATCTAAGGCGTCAGCTCTTGCGGCATGTGGCAATATTCGCAACGGTCACCGGCTCGACGACGCACAAGATCACGAGTTGCAATATCCATGCTAGCCAGCGTGCTTGGCGAGATAACGGCGAGCTTTCGATTGTATAATCGAAATCACCTCAACCGCTTCGACGAACTCCTTGTAAGCAGCGTCCTCTTCGGCACTGAGCGTGCCTTGGTTCGCCTTCTTTCGTAGTACGTCGATTTCACTCTGCGTTTCAGCATCAGCCCGGAGATTAACGACCACCTGAGCAAATTCCGGCGTCATGGCGTCTGTTACGGGCTCTAGAAACCGATCAAGATAGTTGGTGACGGTACTCATGCTGTCATTTTACCACTTTGTTTGTTCGCGGGAAACTTAAAATGCCGGTTATTGAGACCAGCGTCAACCTTCGGGAGCTTCAAAAAGGGGCATTCTAGGGTCAGGTCATTCGCTGAGGTCAGGCCTTTCGCCGACTCGTTTATTTCTCCGTCATTCCCGCCCAGGCGGCAACCCAGCGTACGCCAAACTTCTCTGTCATTCCCGCGCAGGCGGGAACCCAGCGCGGTCTTCGCAGCTACCGCATTTGCATCGGACCACCGCAAGCCTTCCCGCCATTGGATTCCCGCCTGCGCGGGAATGACGGAAGGCATCGCGAGCGCGGAAGTACTCACGGCGATTCGGAATGGATGTGCGGCTCCGCCAGGGCCCGCGCTCAGAAGTCTCAAAACTTCGCGCGGCTCCGCGAGGCTATCGCTGGAGGTGGATATCCATTGAGCCTGCACATCCAGGTCGAGTGTTGACGCGGAGTAAGCAATCGCGGAATCCGTTTGGGCGTGCGGCTCGAAACTCGGATCGTACTCTGCGATAATTGCCAGTTTCATTTCAGAGCCGTTTCCCGGTCCAGCGCCCAGAGATTCACCGGCTGGTGAAAGGCGATCCAGCCGGGTGTTGTATCGTAGTGTTTGACCAACTGAAAGCCAAATTTTGGCAGGGTCTTGTTGGGCTCGGGGTTCAACGCGTACGGTTCGCAAAACAGCTTACGCAACTGGAATCGCTCAAAGAACTGAACGATCGACGGCTTTAGTAGCTGCGTCGCGTGTCCGCAACGTCGATTGTCTGCATTCCAAATATGGAGGTGCATATAAGCTGTTTGGCCAAAAACGATCTTGTTGAGATTGCAGTGCCCGACCGGAACACCATCAACTACCCAAACGACGTAATAGAATTGTCTGTGTTGAATCGGCCGAGCGAAATCTTCTTTCAGCAACTCGAACCAGGCGGATTCCGACAGCAGCTTGCGCGGATCGGCACCCATTCCGTTCAAGAAACTGGGGTCCGCCTCTAGAAAGTAGCGGATCATCGACTTGGCTTCGCCCAACTGCATTTCTCGGACGTGGCAACGCATTTCGCGGATCATTTGTCGAGGTTAGGAATCCAAACTAGGCAGAGCAATCATGCGGGTCACGTTCATTGCAACGGCCGGAGGAACTGCCGCTCGTAGCTGATGATGCACTTAGTTTCCTCGGCGTGAGCATACGCCGACTGACACTCGGGATCAGACATTGAGTTCGTGCGATACGCTTCGTAGTCGGCCAACGAGGCAAAACTGAACAAGGCCACGGCCAGATCGCTGTTGCTTTCACTCGGCAAGTAATACCCATGGTGGATGCCGCCGAATCGTTCGACGAGGGGAATCCACATGCGCGCGTAGGCCTCAAATTCAGAGACCTTGTACATGTCGATCTTGTATCGGAGATAGCAGGTGATCATGGTGCCCGAGGGACACAAGATGCGGCAAACAGGTTCGCATTCTGGATAGAATGTCCCGAGAGTGCCCTCTTTTCATGTTCCTCGACGCGCGGAAAAAAATTCGGCGGCGTCAGCAGACGGTTCGCGAAGGCACCGGGCACCAAGTTCATGCGCGTTCGCGATGGATAATCCCAAGACAAAAATCCAGGCATTGAGTACATTGGACGTGCCAGGGCGTTCATTCTAGCAGCGGGCCGCTCAACGGAGGATGTCGTGTCGAATCTCGCAACTGAATTTGCTGGTCGCCGTCGAAAGTGCGGCCGCGTCCTGTGCTGTTTGCTCGTAGCACTCTTGCAACTCTCTGCCGTTTCGGTGCTAGTCGCCGACCAGGAGGAGGAGGAACCGCCTCGCAAAGCATGCATTCTGATTTGGCTTGCGGACGGCCCGCCATCCGCGGAGATGTGGGATCCCAAGGAGGGCAGGCGATTTCATCCCATCGAGACGGCGGGCGGCGTGCGAATTGGCTCGCCGATGCCCCGGACGGCCAAGGTCATGGATCGCCTGTCGATCATTCGCTCGATGAGTACACGAGAAGGAGATCATGGTCGTTCCGAATCGGCGATGCTGACCAGCTATCCGCCCAACGCTCACTTTCAATACCCTTCGTTCGGGTCGATCGTCAGCAATGAACTGACGCGCATGCGAGAGAATTTGGAACTACCTGGTTTCATTTCCATCGGTGGACCGTGCGGCACCGCGGGTTATCTGGGGCGGGAACATGCACCGTTCGTGGTGGACTACGAAGGCAAATCGGTCAGCCTCCTGGGGGCCATCGCGCCCGAGGATCTGAAGCGCAGACAACCGTTGTTGGATCTGATCGACTCTGATTTCGAATTGGACCGAAACCGCCTGCTTAAAAACGAACGCACCACGAATCAACGGCTCCGGCGGATGATAGCTTCCGAGCAAATGGCGGCCTTCCATCTCCATGACGAAGATCCAAAAGTTCTGCGCGAGTTCGGCGAAAACGAATTTGGCCGCGGGCTCGTACTGGCGCGAAGGCTGGTTCAGCAGGGAGTTCCATTTGTCAGCGTGCGGTTTCCGTTCTCATGGGACATTCGCGAGAGATACTTTGAAACATTAAGCGAGTGCCATTTCCCGATGCTGGACCAGGGACTTTCGGCACTCGTTGAAGATCTCACGGGCCGCCACCTGTTGGACGATGTGGTGCTGGTGGTGACCGGCCCATTTGGCCGCAACAGCAGCTATCGAAAGGGACGCCCATCGCCCCGCAGTTGGTCGTTGCTCATTGGCGGCGGTGGTCTGGTCGGAGGCGCTGCCGTAGGGCAGACGGACAAAACCGGAACCAAAATCGAGTCGCGAGCCTATCAACCGGGCGACGTATGGGCCACCGTGGCATTCGCCCTGGGTATTCCCCACGAAATCGAATACGTGACCCCAAACGGACGCCCCGTTTCCATCGTCAATCACGGCTCGCCGATCAAGCAACTGGTCGCGCCCATACGCGCGCCTAAGAAAGAGTAAAAGCGGCGTCAAAAAAGTGTGAGCCACAGGCTCCGCGAGTGAACGGGCCCGACGCCAGGCTGCAAAGCGAAGCGGGAACGATTCTCGAAGGTGCAAGGCGGGAACCCGCGTGCCACCGCTGAATACACAGTGGCGGCGCAAACGCCTCGTTGCTCACAAGCAATCGCAATCTAGCCAATCCGATTCGTTCGCCTGCGATAGCTGCGCAGGGTTACCACCGCACCCGTGGCTGCACATTCCGAAGTCGCCCCGGCTGCCGCGTCCATGGCGTGCGCGGGTCAACAAGCCTCAGTCCGAGGCGAAAATCGAAACGCTCCGCCGTTGCATCCGGCGCGGCCGTCCGTTCGGCAGTAACACTTGGGCCAAGCGCAGCGTGCTGCGTCTCGGCTTGCAGAACACCCGCTGCCCCCGAGGAAGACCCAAAAGAGAGTGACTCCTTTGCTCTCCTGAGCAAATTCATGGAGCACAGGCTTTTCCAATATCAACGTTGGAATATAATTCTCAAATTTAGACGGGACCTGACCGCAGCCGCGCCTTAAAAAATCGATTCTAATATTTCAATGGCATGAACCTGGGGTTCAGTTTCTCCTATCGCCGCAGTTCTTACTTCCACCCCTGAGACGCTTTAATGCCTAGACGTGCCCCCGGCTTAGAGGAAATGAAACAGCAGTTTTCCGTGCAAAGACATTGGGCGACATGCTTAGGTCGAGGGTTGCTTACCGCGTTACTGGTTTTTTTGCTGTATTTTCTTTACCAGGTCCAAGGTTCGCAAGATGACGAGCGTCTGGAAACGTTTCGGCGTGAAACGGACCTGTCCATTCCTGAATTGGCATTTGCCAATGGAACGGAATTCAGCCACCTACTGCTGCCGGATGGGCGGTTGTCCATACATGCTTTTGATACGCAGCAGCATCGCGAGGACATGAAGCGGATTGAGTCTCTGTTTCCTGATAAGGGCGACAGGCAAGTCGTTTTGAAGTGGGGCGAAGATTTGTTCGAGAGTTGCCGCTTGCGGTATCGTGTCCAGCAATGGACCGATCGCGTGGAGAAGAAAGACAAGGAGTTGGTTTCGCGCCTGCTCAGCCTGAAACCAAGTGATTCTCTATGTGCTCACGCCGCCTGGCAACGGCTGAAGTGCGGGCCTGGAGTTGAAGCCCAGGATTTGATGCGCGTTAAGGAAATCGTGACCGAAGCCCTCCGTCCCCAGCAGCCATTGACGGCGCTGCTGAGTTGGGCCGAAAAGCGCCGCTGGCAGCGCTGCCATAAAGTGCGTCACCTGTTCCACGATCAAGAGCACGTGCTGGTCGTGCGGCCCCTGGTTCCCGATCTCGAATGGTTTAAGTATTGGATTCTTTACGAGGAATGGGGTGTCACGGATTCCGTATTTTCCGCGCGCAAACAGGATTTCCTCAAATTGTGCGGGGACAAGGACGAGGATTCCGCTGCTTGGAAAGCAGTGCAGGATTTAGGACGCCAGTTCTACGAAGAACGCAGGAAGGGCGGCGATGACTCGATGCCGGAGCTCGATGATCGCTGCGCTCTGATTGCCGTGATCGACCGATTTTCCGGCTTGGACCCGGTGTTCGCTCCACGACTCTATGAAGCCGCAAAAAAGCACTTTGAGTGGCAGAGCGACGCCTTCGACCCAGGGCCTTCGTTCGAACGCGGCAGCAGCGGTTCCGGACTTTTTCGATTCTTGATGAATTCGGACGACTGGATGGTGGTTCATGAACCGTCGCTCACACACAACCGCCATCGTCCCTACTGCATCGCGGATATGATTCCGGAAAACTACCCCTACAGCGCGACCCCTACTCATATCGATGAAGGTTCGCGGTCATTTCCTCAGTTCATTGTCACGGTGTTTCTGCTTATTCCTTTTACTTGGTTGACGGCGGTCAGCGTCCATTTTTTCAGTGTCGATGTGCCAGGCACTCCCTTCTTGTTTTTGGACACTCGTTTCCGCCGTTTTGCGGCCGGCATCGACCAATACGGTGTGGCGCAGTTGATACTGTGGTGGGTGCTGGCATTTGCAATTTGGCTTTGTGCCGGTTATCTGCCCGCCCAATCGCCGATACATGTCCTGCTGGGTGAAATGCGCACCCAAGATTTATCCGGCTACGTTTTTATCATTGTCTTGGGGTCGCTGCTCACGCAAGCCATCGACAATCTGGTCATTATTGTCTTTCTGTTGCTGCGCATTGACCCATTCAAGAAGTGGATGTGGCTGGACAACGTGCTGGCCGTTTTCCTGTCTGGCGCTTTGTTGTTGATGTTCGAAGTTCCCTTTACGCAGATGCTGTTTTCGGTGACGCTCGGTTCGCTGACACCCGTGGTTGCCGAGAAATTGGGCATCATCAATAGAGATAACGCGGGATTAGAAATGAACAAAGGTTCATGGGGCTGTTCTGGCTGTGTGGTGGTCATCTTCGGCCTCTTCTTGGCTGGCAATTTCCTGTTCGCCTACGCTCTGGGAATCGATCCGCTCGAAAAGCATGAACGCCCCATTGGCCCATTTCGTGCAGCCGAAGTCCAACCGGTGTGGTGGGAGCGGGAGCAAAAAGTCGACAGCGCCAAGTCTCGAACATGGAACTCGAAAGACGGCACGTACAAAACCGAGGCCAAGTTTGTCAGCTTTTCCGAGGGAGTCGTGACATTGAAGAAGACGGACGGGAAAGTCGTCCGCGTGCCACTGGAGCGCCTGTCAGCCGAGAGCCAGACCTTTGTCACCGAGCGAGGGTGGCTGCAAAGTTATTAGCCCATTGGTGTTCCGCTGGAGGGCAGTTCATCAGTTGGTGGCCCAAGTGACTGCGCGGCTAGTCAATAATGGGACTGGCTCCGAGTCTTTGTGGCATGAGCGGCTGTTTCAGTGGTGGCAACTCGGTGCCTGTCCCATTATTGACGGCGCA
>JAJDEH010000344.1 GCA_029259935.1 Planctomycetota bacterium | reverse complement strand
GCTGAGCCGCGACGCCAGTCGGGTGCCAAGCACGCCAACGACGACGAGGAGCAGATACAGAGGCCAGCGTTTGCCAAATCTCATGAGGATGCCAAGACTTCAACGGATGGATACAGTGATAACTGACATTGAGGCTCGCTGGATCACAAGAAAATCATTTTACAGGCTGGCGGCCACCCAAGGGTATAGTCCGATTGATGGCGCGAAGTCGGCTTGTTGCGACCTGCCGCGGGCCCGATTCGTCGCACAGGTCGAACCGTCCTGAGTCACGAATACTCAGGTTCAAATCCTACGTCGGTCATATCGGCCGACGCGAGTTTTGAAAATTCGAAACTGACGGAGGTTGGACAAACCGATGCCGCTTTGCGTTTCGCCCAACTGCAGACGGTTAAGTAGACCTCTGCAACTGCGCTGTCATACCGACGACAGCAGTATCCTGGTCATTGAAGCAGCGTTCTGACTTCACATTTCACGATTTTGCGATCGCGGCACCAACCACTTCATCACACGAACGAAAACAAATCCGTCGCGGTAGGGACGCCGGTTACCCGGCGCCCCCCGCACAGATCCCTGCGAGCGGAATTACCGCACAAGGCTCCTACCTCAGGTAGTGACGCGCAGTCGCTGTTCGGGATAAGGGTGAAGGGTTCGCACAGGTGGGAGCCATTTCGCAGCCAGTCGGTTCATGCGTTCACCATTAATCCGGTGGCGTTGGCTCCGTCGCCGCAGCGATTGGAGCCAGAGACGGTACACCTGATACTTGAAAGCAGCGAGTTTCCGTTGATTGCGTGGCACGGCGTAGTACTGGAAATGTCCTTGCACGACGCTACGTAGCCATTGGCCCACGGACGGAACAGAGTGGTGCAAGCGTCTTCTGAGTTCGCATTTGATCTCAGCGAGTTTCGCTCGCATGCGTTTTCCGATCGTTTGTCGAAGCACAATGAACTGTCCGTTTCGAGAGCGGTCGCACGTATGCGTGAAACCGAGGAAGTCGAACGATTCTGGCTTTCCCTCGCCACGACGCTTGCGGTTTTCGGCGGCGAACCGCCCAAACTCGATTAGTCGCGTTTTCTCGGGGTGTAGTTCCAGGCAGAACTTGCTGAAACGATCTCGCAAGTCTTTGTGGAACTGCTCGGCATCTGAACGGTATTCGAAGCCAAGCACACTGTCGTCGGCAAATCGCACGATGACCACGTCACCGCGTGCATGTCGCCTTCGCCATTGGTCGGCCCACAGATCGAACACGTAGTGCAGGTACACATTGGCCAGGAGTGGTGAAACACTCCCGCCTTGTGGTGTCCCTGTCTCGAGTTCGATACGCTGTCCATCCTCCATGACCCCAGCGTTGAGCCACTTTTTAATGTGGCGAATCACGCGAGGGTCTGCGATCCGGTGCTCGAGGAACTTCACCAGCCACTCTCGGTCGATGGCGTCGAAAAACCCAGAGATGTCTGCATCAAGCACCCAATTTACTTTCCGGCGGGTCATGGCAACGCAGATCGCATCCAGCGCATGATGCGGGTTGCGGCCTGGTCGAAAACCGTAGGAAAAACCAAGGAAGTCCGTTTCGTAAATCATGTTCAAGACCTCAACCGTTGATCGTTGGACGATCTTGTCTTCCAACGTGGTCACGCCGAGCGGGCGTTGCCGACCATCGGCTTTCGGTATGTACACTCTGCGAACTGGCTTCGCTCGATACGCCCCGCGTCTGAGCCGTCGGGATAGGTCCTGGAGGTTGTCCTCGAGTTCCTCTCCGTACTGCTCCCATGTCACGTCGTCCACTCCGGCAGCGGCTTTCCGCTTTAGCTTGAAGTAAGCTTTCCGTAGTCGATCCACGTTGTAGACATGGTGCCAGAGCGATGTAAATCGCAACTCCTTATCTCGGCAGGCAGCCTGCCGTATTCGTTCCAACGCATGTTGCAAGTCGGCAGGTGCGACGTAGGCGCGATCTCTTGGCAGTATCCGCGATTTCTCGCTTCGTGCCCGTTTAGAGTTGTCCATATCACGATCCTCCCCGGCACTGTGTCCGGTACTTGGTTGATTGAAACGAATTTCCTTTGGTCAGGCTGCTTGGCTCCACGTTCTCCGCCAACCACGGCGCACCGTCGTCTTTGTTCGAGCGTTTCGCAGCTACTATCAGCCTGTCCGACTTCCCGTCTCCGTACATCGCTGTCGTGTTCCTTCCGGATTCACAGCGCGGACCTTGGACCATCTCCAAGGACAGAGGCGGGATCTCCCGGCTCCCGTGTAAGCAACTTCCGTACGTGCACAGGGTCTCGGACCACGCGGGGGCGGAAACGCTCTCGCAAATAACGAACGATTCCATGTTGCCTTCCGAACATACGACGCCGTGGGCCCCCCGAAGTCAATTTTCCTTTCGCGGCTCAATACCTGGCCCGCACGTGCCCCTGTCAACGCTTCGCCTGCACAGTTACCCATACACACGCATGACTCGGGGTCAGCATGGGTTGCTACTCCTTTTGCTGTAAGAGACTTTCACTCTCTGTTACTCACCGGTTTGCGCCGGCGCACCGTAAGGTAAAAATATTGCGACGAAGTTGAGAATCTTAAAGGCAACGAAGTTGAAATCATTTGTCGGCGTCCGATCTCAGCCGACATTGTTGACGATTGCGAGAATTCAGTGCCGCAAAGAGCGATTCGCAGGCGGCGGCGTGTATCGCGAGCGTGATCGATTCAATCGAGTTGGGCTGAACAGTAGTTTCGTAAATCAGGCAACCGCCGGCCAGATTGCGCGCTTACGTTG
>JAJDEH010000343.1 GCA_029259935.1 Planctomycetota bacterium | reverse complement strand
CCCCTACACCAACATGGGCGAAGAGATCTTTCAAAACGCCTGGGACGCCACGCCCGATTCCTAACGCCTCCAATCACCGCACACCAACACCGAAGGACGGAATGACTTGAGCGGAACGCTAAACATTGGCCTGTTGGGTGCCGGTTGGTTTGGGCGCGAGGCGCATCTGACCAATCTTTTGCGTCTGGAAGGTGTCGATGTCGTGGCAGCCAGCAGCCGCAGCGCGTCGAGCTTGGATCAGGCCCGGCAAATGGCCGGCGACTCGCTGCAAACATTCACGGATTGGCGAGGGGTTGTCGAGACGGAGGCCATTGACGCCGTCGTCGTGGCACTGACCAATGACCAGCATCATGCCGCTTGCCTGGCAGCGCTGGCCGCCGGCAAACACGTGTTGTGTGAAAAACCACTGGGACTGACCGTCCACGAGTGCGATGAAGTCATCGCCGCGGCCGATGCGGTCGGGCGTGTGCTGCAAGTTGGGCACGAGATGCGGTTCCAGCGGCTTTATCAACAGATGCGGCACATGATCGCTCAAGGTGATGTCGGCGATTTGCAACTGATGTGGTGCCGTGAGTTTCGCGGCCCGATGCGGCTCGGTTGGCGTTCAAGCGAAGCCTTGACGGGCGGAACGATCCTCGAAAAGAACTGCCATCATTTCGATCTGTTCAATTGGATTCTGGACAAGCAACCGCTGCGCGTATCGGCGACTGGCGGACGCAACGTGCTGCTCGACCGCGAAGTGTTCGATAACGCGCAGGTGTTGGTCGAGTTTGAAGACGGTCGTCGGGCCACCTTGGAATTGTGCCTGTTCGCTCCGCATGGCGGCGATACGGAAATCGGAGTGGTTGGCAACGGTGGACGAATCGACACATGGAACCAAGCTCAAAAGCTAGTTCATCATCGCTTTGATTTGCCCGAGCGAACTGAGATGCAAGTCGCCGATTCGCCCGACGAGGCCGGCTTTCAAGACGCGGCGGGCCGCATCGATCGTGGAATCTGGCCCGAATTGGAACATTTCGTCGAGTGTTGTCGAACGGGAGCAACGCCGCTGACCGACGGGCCGTCGGCGCGAATGAGCGTGGCCGTCTGCCTCGCGGCGCAAGAGTCAATCAAGCGAGCCGAGGTGGTAACGATCGAGGAGATGCTGTCGTAGTTCCCCGGAAGCGCGGCGCGGCAAGCTAAAATGAGAGTGCATGGGTAACGAACTGAACGACAACGAACGCTGGTACACGGGTATCACGCGCTACCAATGGCTGGTGCTGTTGATCGCGTCGTTGGGATGGATATTCGACGTCTTTGAAGGGCAGATCTTCGTGGCCAGCATGCGCGAAGCGATGCCGTCGCTGGTGACCACGGAGACAAGCGAAGGGCGCATCGCGCTCTACAACAACATCGCGCTCGGTTCTTTTCTGCTTGGTGGAGCGTTGGGCGGAATCTTCTTCGGCATGCTCAGCGATCGGATCGGCCGCACGCGAACCATGTCGCTGACGATCTTGTTTTATTCATTGTTCACGTGCGTGTCGGCGTTTTCTCAGCAGTGGTGGCACCTGGCCGGACTGCGGTTTCTAGTGGCGATGGGCGTGGGCGGCGAATGGGCGGTGGCCAGCGCCATGGTCGCCGAGGTGTTTCCCAAGCGGGCCCGCGCGCATGTGGGCGGGATCTTCCATGCCTCCAGTGTGATCGGGGCCTACTTGGCCGTGGCGGCCGGAACTTTTTTGATTGGCAATGCAGCCGTCAACGCCTGGGCCACGGGTCCCAGCATGAGTTGGATCGGCGACTTCGTCGATCCTACGTCACTGCCGTGGCGACTCGGGTTTGCATTGGGAGTGTTGCCCGCTCTGTTGATCATCTGGATTCGCATGAGTCTCCGCGAGCCGGAAAGCTGGCAGGCCGCTCGCGACCGGTCAGCCAAGTCGGGCCAGCAGATGGGGGCGATCGGCGATTTGTTTCGGGGCCAGTATTTGCAGCGCACCATCGTGGGCGTATCGTTGGCGTCGATCGGATTGGCCACGTTTTGGGGCGTGCATATCTATGGCAAGAACATATTGCAGACGGCGGTCGAGCGACGGCTAATTCGACAGGCCTCCGAAACCGCCGAGAACACCCAAGATGCTACTTCGACGGCCTCGGAGAGCCGACCCGCGACAAGCGATGCGCCGGCAGCCACACTCACCGAAGAGCAACGCAAAGCGATCCTTGCGAAACACACCACCGAGTTGAAACGCTGGGAGATGCTCGGCATGTTCTTGGCGACGACCGGCGGCGGAGTCGGATTGGTTTGTTTTGGCCCGATTTGCCAGTGGCTGGGCCGCCGGCGGGCGTTCCTGCTTTACCACATCGGCGGGCTACTCAGTGCCCTGTTCGTCTTTCAAGTGTGCAGCGGGGGCAGCATTTTGCTAACCGCTCTGCCGGCGCTTCAAGTCTTCAATCAGGTCAACGTGCTGCTGGTGACGCTTCCGATATTTGGCTTCTTAACGCTGGGCATGCACGCCGGTTATGCGATCTACTTTCCCGAACTCTACCCGACGCGCCTACGGGGCACGGGAACCGGTTTTTGTTTTAACGCGGGGCGTATTGCCGCCGCGCCGATGCTGTTCGCCGTCGGCTGGATGCAAGACGGCTGGGGATTCACGCTTCCCGAAGCGGCGTCGCTGTTGAGTTTTCTCTATTTGGCGGCGGTGGTCGTGCTGGTGTTCGCTCCGGAAACCAAAGGGCAGGAACTGCCCGAATAGGATCACTAATGGAAGGTTGGTACTTCCTGGCCGTGGCGATCGTCATCGCCGGCTCGGCGTTTATTCAAAGCTCCATTGGCTTCGGTTATGCCGTCGTGGCGTTGGCCGTGCTGCCTTTTTTTGTTGAAGTCCGCCAAGCCAATATTGTTGTTTCCTTGAGCATCTTGGTGCCGCTGACTTCCGCGCTGTGGATGTACCGGCGCGGTTTGGATTGGCGAATGATGTTCTGGTGTTTGGGCGGTGCCGTGTTCGGATTGCCCGTCGGGTTCTACGTGTTTTCCGCGTTCGAGGAGGACTGGCTGATACGCGGCACGGGGCTGGTCATCTTCCTTGTTGCGGTCGACGGCTTTCGAACGCGGCGGGACCGGCCGGATAAGGCTACGTCGCCGGTGTGGAGCGTTGCGGCCGGCGCGGCCAGCGGATTGCTCGCCGGCTCGGTCGGCGTGGGCGGCCCTCCCGTCGCCGCTTATGCGGCGCGGCAAGACTGGTCGGCGACCCGCTTCAAGGCCTTCGTCATTAGTTTTTCGTTGATGCTCTCTCTGCTCAAGGCATTCGGATTGTTCGCCGGGGGCTGGATCAATCAAACGATTCTGTTGTATTCGGTCGCGGTAGTGCCGTTTGGGCTTGCCGGTGGATATTTGGGAGCGGTCGTATCTCGAAACATTGATGGCCGGCTGGTCCGCCGCTTGGCCATGGTCATGCTGTTGATCTTGTCCGTCGGCATGATCATTCGAGGCCAGCCGCAACGCTCGCCGTCCGCGACTGGCGATGCTTTGCCAGCCGCAGAGTTCACGAATCCGCGCCCAAGCTTCCGGCCCGGGTCGACGTTTCCTGCCGAAACCACGTCGCCGGCCGAGGCCACGTCCGCCTGACATCAGTCCAGACTGACCTTTCGCCAGCCAAGCGGCACTTGCGGGTAGGGTTGGAACTTACCAGCCGTTTCGTTGATTTCCGCAAGATCGTCCGCGAGTTGGGCAATGTCGCTTACGTAGGGCAGAATGGCGTCGGCCGCCTGACCGTTGGCGAGGGCCCGGTCGTACTCATCCAAGACGGCGGACGACCGTTCGACATTCTTGTCGCGCTGAAGTTCCAAGGGGGCGTCTTCCGTACCCCCGCGTAACCGGCTGTTTCGCCCAATGCGTTGGCCAGTGTTGGTTGGTCGAACCTCAATCGGCCTAAAGGCTCCCGCCGCTTGGCCGGTAGCGAGATTGCCAAGGGTGTATGGAGAAGCGCTTCGAGGCGCTCCCCCATAGGAAATAACCGTGTTGACAATGGCAAAATCTCCGACGAAAACGTCCGCGAACGAGCCGCCGCCAGCTATGACTCGATCAATCGTTGCCACGTCACCCCATCCGTAAAAATCGAAGTCTCCGGCGATGATCATGTCCGACGAGCTTTCGTCGACCGAGTTGAATTCGTCAATATTCGGGCCACCTATGTGAATATCGACTCCCAGGCCGCCTTCAATATAATCCGCGCCCCACTGTCCGTGGAGATAGTCGTTTCCGTCGCCGCCGAACATGTCATCGTCGCCAGTGCCACCCCACATATCGTCGTCGTCGTCTCCGCCCCACATCTCGTCATGTCCTCCACCGCCGACCAGCGTGTCTTCTCCGCTGCCACCCTCCAGCGTGTCGTGGTGCAGGCCACCGTTGAGGTAATCGTCGCCGCTACCGCCAACTAGCAAGTCGTTGTAATCTCCGCCAAACAGGATGTCGTGTCCTGTATCGCCATACACTTCGTCGCCGGAGTCACCTCCCCAGATACTATCGTTGCCACCGTCGCCGTGTAGAATGTCCGGGCCGCCATCGCCGTAAATCTCGTCGTCCTGGCTCCCGCCGTCGATGAAATCCTGGTGGTCGCCGCCATGCAATTCATCTTCGCCGCTGCCGCCTTCGATGGTGTCGACGCCTTCGTCCCCATAGACGACATCATTACCGGACTGGCCCCAGATCCAGTCATGGCCTTGCATGCCGAGAATCGTGTCATTGCCCGACCCACCATAGAGGAAGTCGTTGTCTTCGTTGCCAACGATCGCGTCGTTGCCCCCTTCGCCGTGCAGGATGTCCACGCCGTTGCCGCCGACCAGCAGATCATTGCCGCCGCCGCCGAAGGCCTCGTCGTTGCCGTTGCCTCCATAGAATTGCTCGCCATTATTCGAGCCGACGAAGTAATCATCGCCGCCACCGCCCTTAAAGATCTCAATGTCGGCATTCACCAGGTGGTTTTTGGTGTCGTAGGTTTTGCCGCTTTCATAATTGCCGTTGACCTTAATGGTCACGTCGGAGACCCACGCTTCGTAGGACAACGTATCGTTGCCGCCGCCTCCCCAAAAAGCGGTGGTGCCGCCCTTGGCAAAGAACGTGTCATTTCCGCTGTCACCCTGGAGAATGGAAAAGCCTGTCTGATGGGCGGTCATTTCGTCGTGGCCGCTGCCGCCATGCATCGAGGTGATTCCCGAGCCCGCAAAAAACGTATCGTTGTCACCATCGCCAAACAGGCTCGACAATCCGCTGCTTCCCACAAGTACGTCGTCGCCCGCATTGCCATAGGCCATCGTATTTCCGCCGGCGAACAGGTAATCGTTACCGTCCTGGCCAAATATTAGAGAATCCTGTTGGACGTCCGTCGAGATTTGGATCGTGTCGTGTCCGCCGAAACCTCGAACTTCAATTTGGTTGATCAGGTTAGATCCAAATGTGAAAACGGTTGAGTAACTGCCGTTGATGTACTCTTTCACACGCAGGGTCGTACCACCAGGAGAAAGGTCAACGGCGATACCGTCGTTAGTGTCTCCCCCGTTCACATAGAGCGTATCGCCCACGGTGTAAGCATCGACATGGACTGGATCGGCAGGCAGGCTCCCGAAGTCGTTTGCCGGGAAATCCGCCACCATCATCAGACGCGATTCGAGCATTTCCATGCCGAGACGTCGCCGGCCGGTACGTTGAGTTGAAGAAGAAGAGCGGACGGAGGAGCTGCGTTTCGACCATGGAAGTAACATCTTGGCGTCCTTTGGCTGCAATTATTTGCGCGGCGGGCATTGGTACCCGCCGGTACATGGCGAGTGAGATCCGTGACTTCAGCGGTTTGTGGCGGGAAACCGCCTGCCAAAGCCATCGACTGCTACTCTGAGATTGCCATGGTTGTGGAGGACCGGCCAACTATTTCCAAGAAAGTTTTCGCCTACTCTTGTAGCGTCACTTGGCCTCTTTGATGGTCGCGAGACTGGCATGCACGTTTCATTCGCAGTAGCCTAGCAATCACTAGATCTACTGGAATTACAAGGAGCACCACCATGTCCCGCGCGCTGTCCGCTTTCGCATTACTCGCCTCTGCCCTGGCCGCGACCCCCAACCCCGTTAGCCCCGATCCCGAGACGCCACGGCCGATCGAAGCCGTGGACACGGTTTTCATGGAAGACATGACATGGATGGAAGTCCGCGACGCGATGCGCGACGGCAAGGACACGGTGATCGTCGCCACGGGCGGTGTCGAACAGAATGGGCCCTATTTGGTGACGGGCAAACACAATGTCGTCCTACGAGGAACGACCGAAGCGATTGCTCGCAAGCTGGGCAACGCGTTGGTCGCCCCCATCGTGCCTTTCGTTCCCGAAGGCGACATCGATCCTCCGACCGTACACATGAAGTATCCAGGCACCATCAGCGTGACCGAAGCCACTTATGAAGCGTTGCTGACTGACATCTGTGGCTCGCTTCGCACTCACGGCTTCAAGCACATTTTCCTCATCGGCGACAGCGGCGGTAATCAGGATGGGCTGAAGAAAGTCGCCGCCAAGCTGAACAAAAACGCGAAGAGCGGACGACTGCACTACATTCCGGAGTACTATGATTTTGCCGCCGTGGCGAAGTGGCTCGAAGAACAAGGCATCGAGCAGACGCCCGAAGGTTTGCACGACGACTTCGGCATGACCGCCATGATGATGAGCGTGGACCCGCAAAGTGTTCGCACGAAACAGCGCGTCGCCGCCGGCAAGTTTCGCATCAACGGAGTCGATCTCGCCCCCGCCGAAAAGACGATTGGCTGGGGAAAGAAAATCATCAACTTTCGCGCGGACGCAACGGTGAAGGCAATTAACAGGCAGCTTTCGCAATAGCGGAAGCTCCCGATGTTCAGCTATCGGTCAGACCGTTGCCGCCGCACGACACAGGAACTGCATCCGTACATCGGTGACGTGTTCATGGACGACCTCTTACGCGGCGGGTCCATCGAGCAACTACACCGAAATGAACTCATTGACTCCACGGCGATCAATAAGAACTCAGCTCGGACTCTTTTCGTTCGTAAGGGTCTTTCAAACCGTCGCCCAATTTCTGCAGGGCTTCGGTTTCGATTTGTCGAACGCGTTCTCGGGTCAAACCCAGTTGTTCACCGATTTCCTTGAGGGTGTGCGCTTCCGTATTTTCCAGGCCGAACCGCATGCGCAAGACGGTAGCTTCGCGTTGGTCCATGGTTTCGATCATTTCCATGACATGGCCCAGGACGTCGTGCTCGAGCAGCTCGTCTTCGGCTGATTTGAGCCGTTCGTCCATCACCATTTCGCCCAGCGACCAGCCCGCCTCGGCCTGATCGGTTTGAGGCGTGGCGTTGTAGATGCGGATGGCCTTCTTGATGATGGGCAACTTCTTCTTGGGCAAACCCAGCACTCGCGCGATTTCTTCGGGCGTGGGAGTGCGGCCAAGCTCTTCAGCCAATCGCGTGCTGGCGCGACGCCACTTCGACAGCAGTTCGACCATATATGCCGGGATGCGAATCGTCTTGGCGCAATTGATCAAGGCGCGCTTGATCGATTGTTTGATCCAGTAGCTGGCGTAAGTGCTAAAACGCGTTCCCATGTTGGGGTCGAAGCCTTCGACCGCGCGCAACAGGCCCAAGTTTCCCTCTTCTATCAGGTCCTGCAGGCCGAGTCCCTTGCCCGTGTAACCGCGGGCGATGTTCACGACCAAACGCAGATTGGCCCGCACCATGCGGTCACGCGCCCGGACATCCCCATCGGCGATGAGGCCGGCCAACTCCTTTTCGTCGTCGGCCGAGAGGAGCTTGGTTTCGTTGATCTCGCGTAAATAGGTCTCCAACGGCGTTTGGACGGAGGAATCGCTTTCGCGTGGCCGCCGCGAAGACTCTTCACCACCATCCAGCCGTCGACCTTTCGGTTCGCTATCAGACGTCATTTCAGTTACTCGCCAAAAGAGGATTCATCGCAGGGTGACAAAACAAACTATCGACGGATGCCGACGAACATCTGCAACATTGGAACAACCCGTGCGTGTACATCAAATGTACGTGACCCAGCGAGGATAGCAAAAAGAACGGCCTCGCCGGTTAGAGCCAGCAAGGCCGTTTAATCACTGTATTCGCGGGGCGACGTTCTTGCCAGTCGCACCGGTCAACGGGCTAATAGTCACCACGCTGTTAGGCGTATGCGGATTATTCTTCGGATGACTCCGCGTCCTTGGTTTCCGCTGGTTCCTCTTCTTTCTTTTCTTCCGCTTCTTCTTCGGACACGGCTTGTTCGGCCGAGGCTTCTTCCGGCGCAGCTTCTTCAGGCACGGCTTCGGGTTGCACCGGAGCGATCAATGGTCCGGATGCTCCTAGCCCGCCCTTCAAGTCGGCTTGCGATTTCTTGGCCGCCGAAGTCGACGAGCCCGAGCCGCCAGCTTCGTCGACGCCGTCTTCCTCGTTCCATTCGACTCGCTTGCGGGAGAGCCCGATTTTCCGTTCTTCCGTGTCGACCCGCAAAATCTTCACTTCCAATTCATCGCCCACATTGACGATCTCCTCGGGATTTTCGACTTTGTGGTCGGCCAGTTCGGAAATGTGCAGCAGTCCTTCCAGGTCGTTCTCCAAGCCCACGAAGACACCGAAGTTGGTGATCTTGGTGACCGTGCCCTTGATAACTTGGCCCGGTTGGTACTTACCCGGGATGTCGTCGGTCCACGGATCCGAATCCAACTGCTTCAAGCCCAGGGCGATTCGGCGACGTTCCTGGTCGACTTGCAAAACCTTGCACTTGATCTCTTGGCCCTTTTCGAGCTTCTCGTTGGGGTGACTGATTTTTTGCGTCCAGGACATGTCCGAGACGTGCAACAATCCGTCGATCCCCTGTTCGAGCTCGATGAAAGCTCCGTAGTTGGTAAGGTTTCGCACACGTCCGTCGACGACGGTGTCGACCGGATAGCGATCCATGACTTCGTCCCACGGATTGGGCTGGGTCTGCTTCATGCCCAACGACAACTGCTGGCCTTCCTTGTCGATGCCAAGAATTTTGACTTCGATTTCGTCGCCAATTTGCACCAGTTCGTTGGGATGGTTAATGCGCTGAACCCAAGACATCTCGCTGATGTGCACCAAGCCTTCGATGCCCGGTTCAAGTTTGACGAACGCACCGTAGCTCATCACGTTGACGACTTCGCCTTGGTGATTGCTGTTGACCGGATATTTTTCCTCGACCTGTTCCCACGGATTGGGTTCTTTTTGCTTCAGGCCCAGGGCGATCTTTTCTTTCTCGCGATCGATGTTCAGGATCATGACTTCGATTTCCTGATCGATCGACACCATTTCGGAAGGATGGCCGATGCGGTTGTAGCTCATGTCAGTGATGTGCAGCAAACCGTCGATGCCGCCCAAGTCGACGAACGCGCCGAAATCGGCGATGTTCTTGACGACACCCTTGCGCAATTGGCCTTCTTCCAATTCACGCAGCAGATGTTCGCGATCTTCCTGGCGTTGCTTTTCGATCAGCGATCGCCGGCTGACAACGATGTTGCGGCGTGCTTCATCGATTTTCAACACTTCGCACTGCACGACGCGACCGATGTAATCGCCGATGTCGCCGGGCCGCCGGATGTCGACCTGGCTGGCGGGCAAAAAGACCGCGACGCCGATGTCGACCAACAGGCCGCCTTTGATTTTTCGTTGCACTTCGCCGGTCACGACCTGGCCTTCCTCGACCGAGTTCATGACTTCTTGCCACTTCAGGATCTTGCCGGCCTTCCTCTTACTGAGGCTGATCATTCCATAGGGATCGTCGGCGGCTCCCGTCTCGTCTTCCATGTCCTCGATGAGGACTTGTACTGTTTGGCCGATTTCAGGCGCTTCGTCCTCGGACCACTCGTCGCGGGGAATCCATCCCTCGCTCTTGAATCCAACGTCGACCAGGACGTTTTCGTCGTCGATGCGGATGATTCGCCCATGAACCATCTTATTGACGTCATATTCTTGTTCTTCTTGTTCTTCAAACGGATCAAGATCCAATTCCTCTTCGGGAAAGAGGGTTTGAAATTGTTGATCGATTTCGTCGTCTTCAAGGCTTCGGATGAGATTGCGGTTGACCATGTTCCTCACAGATTTCGCCCGCCGAAATGGCGGCGCGTTAGAAGTTGCGGAGACGACCGATTCAGTCTGCCCTAGACGATTAAATCGCCGTCGCCACGGGGTTAGGGGGTGCGAATTTCGATTACCACCAGCCAGCCGCCACCCTGACGACTCGAAACAAGCTTGGAGGCAATCGCCTAACTTATCAAATTGTGGGGCCTTGGGCAACGGGAACCGCGACCGAGTCAGAACCGAGTCCTACGCGGTGCGGCGCGGCGTCCGCGTCATGTGCGTTAGCGCTCGCCGGATCGGACGAGGCGATCCCTGACGTCGGATGATTCCACGGAATTTCAGCCTATCCTGGAACGATCCGTCAACTTGGGGGATTGCACTCGCTGCAAATCCCGCCTTGGCAAGACGGGTCGTTTTGCGACGGACCGGACAATCCACTACTCTGCTCGGAGTCTACTGATTCGGCCTTCAAGTTCCACGGGGATCGTCACCTGCTGAGACTCGCCAATCGAGACGGACAATTCGCTCAGCTTCGCCAGAGGTGACAGGTCAACTACCATCGTTCTCCGCAATATGAGTTCCCTTAGCTGTTTCAAGTGCGAAAGGGGGCTAAGGTCCGACACGGGGTTATTGAACAAGAAAAGCCAGTCAAGTTCCCGTAACTCCGCAAGAGAAGAAATATCCGATACAGACGTGTCGGCCAAGAACAACCTGCTTAAATTCGGAAGCTCGCTCAAAGGAGAAATGTCGACAATTGAAGGGCCAGCTAACCAAAGTTCTTCCAAGTTTTTTAGCCCAGATAGTGGCGAAATGTCGGCTGATGAGGTCAATACCGACAGCGCACGTAATTGCGACATCCGGGCCAGGGGCGAAAGGTCAAGGACTGACAACTTTAGGTTCAATCGCACCTCCCGTAGTTTTACAACATCTCGTAACGGCTCCAGGTCGCTCACGGATGTACCGAATAAGTCAAGATTCTCCAACTTGGTCAACCTTGCCACTGGAGAGAGGTCTTTAATCGACGAAGCGTCATGCAACTTGAGGGTATGTAGTTGCGTCAAACCCGCCAGAGGTGAAAGATCAGCGACGGGCGTATAGCTCAAATCAAGGGACTCCATTCGTTTCAAATCAGCAAGTGGCGCGAGGTCACTTACCGACGTGTAGGACAGGTCAAGAGACTGTAACCTCGTCAAGCCTGCAAGGGGAGAAAGGTCTACGGCGGGCGTACTATTCAAGTTAACGGACTCTAGCTCTTTCAGCTTTGCCAAGGGTGAAAGGTCAACTACTTTCGTCTTACGCACATTGACTGATCGCAGCTGCTTTAGTTTTGACAAGTGTGAGAGATCAACCACTTTCGTGATACTTACATCGATGGAATGCAGTTGCGGCGGATTCGCCAAGAGCGACAGATCAACTACTTTCGTCCTACTTACATCTATGGATTGCAGTTGCGGCAGTTTCGATAACGGGGAGAGGTCAGCAACATCCGTGCCAGCAAGAATGACAGACCGCAGCTCGGACAATCCCGCCAGCGGAGTGAGATCCGATACCGACGTGTTGTGGACCTGGAGGTGTTTCAAAGATGTCAATTGAGCGATCAAGCCTAGATCGACATCAGAAAACGGTCGGCGACGAATTTCAAGGCTCTCGACGTCGTTCCCAACCAGATGGTGCCACCAAACTGGCTCTTTGTACCGGTAGCCAATTTTAGAAATTTTGACACCGCGCTCTGCTAGTTGATTAAGTGCAGCTCGCTGCTGCCGCTCACGGTGAATCCGCTGCGTAATGGGCACTAGGAGCAACCCCAACACCATCGTCACCAGCAGCAATGTTCGCAAGCTCCAGCTTATCCAGCTTCGGCGGCGTTTGGTTACTTGTGCTAACACCCAATCTACTCGTAGCGAAGAGCATCTATCGGATCCAGACGGCTGGCGCGCAGTGCCGGGAATAGGCCGAACGTGACGCCGACAAACGCTGAAAACACAATGGCCAGAACCGCGGCGGGAATCGATATGACAATGGGCCAATCGCGGCCGGTCGATATTGAATTGATGATCATCGTGACGCCCACCGACGCGCTAATTCCCAAACACAGGCCAATCAGCCCGCCGATACAGGAGAGCAGGACTGCCTCGACAAGAAATTGCCACAGAATGTCCCATCCTCGCGCCCCCACGGCCATGCGGATGCCAATCTCTCGCGTCCGCTCGGTGACGGACACCAGCATGATGTTCATGATTCCCACGCCGCCCACCACGAGCGAAATGCCCGCGATCGCCGCCAACATCAACGTCATGGTGCCCATGATCACATTCACGACGCCGGCAATCTCCATCGTGCTTTGCACCATGAAATCGGGTTGCTCGCCTGGCGGAATCGAATGACGCTCGTACAGTAACTGCTTGATTTCAAAGGTCGCTTCGGGCATCCGCGACGTCGACCGCGCGGAAACCATGATCGCGTGAACGTCGTCGAACTTCGAGCCCTGCAGTCGTTTGCGGACGGTCGTGTAAGGCATCAGGATCACATTGTCCTGATCATCGCCGACCATGTTGGCGCCTTTTTCTTCCAACACGCCGATCACGCGAAACGGAATGTTCTTAATGCGGACAATTTCACCAATAGGATTCGTCGTTTGAAACAACTTGGCGACGATCGTCTGCCCGATGACGCACACTTTGGCGGCTGAACTCACGTCCGACTCGTTGAAAAACCCACCTCGCCGCACCGGCCAATTGCGTACCATCGAGTACTCGGGCCCCACGCCAAACATCTCTTTGGGGCTCCAGTTCTCATTGCCGTAGATGATCTGGCCGCCTGCGCCGACGATCGGGGATGCAGCCAGGACACTGGGGCATTCTTCCGAAATCGCGAGGGCATCCGAGGCGGTCAGCGAATTGGTGACGTTCTGCCGCACGCCGCCACGGCGTCGAGTTCCCGGCATGACAATGATGACATTGGTTCCCAAGCCTTGCAGTTCGCCTTGCACCAGTTGACCGGCGCTTTGGCCGATGGAAACCATCGTCGTCACGGCGGCGATTCCAATGACTACGCCCAGGACGGTTAAGCCCGCTCGCATTTTATTCTTAGCCAATGCCCGAAAAGCGATGCGAAACGTGATGAGGAAGCCCATGGCCGCGCCAATCCGATCGAGTGATTACCAAGACCAAGGGCCACCGGTTTTCGGTTTGATGCCCGTGACCAATTTCTGTCCGGGTTTTAGGTCTCCGGAAATCAACTGACTGAACTTGTTGTCGCTGATGCCGATCACCACTTCCACCGCCCTCAGCAGATTCTCTTCGGCGACCCATACATGCCGCTTGTTTCGTTTGGCGCGGGCCCTCGTCCGCTCGCCGGCCGACAGCATGGATTCCGGCGGATCCTCTTCGTCTTCTTCCTGATTTAGTCCTTCGCCGGTCAGTACTTTGCGATCATCCTTATGAACAAACCGTTGATCCGGGTAGAAGCGCAGCGCCGCATTGGGGATCTTGATAACGTCTTCCTTTTTATCGACTTCGAAGGTGATACTGGCGGTCATACCGGGCATCAGCTTCATTTCGGGATTTGGCGCTTCCACGACCACCGGATAAGTCACGACGTTTTGTGTTTGAGCGGAACTCATGCGAATTTGCTTGATCGTGCCTTTGAATAGCTCCTCGGGATAACCATCGACGGTAAACTCGACAGGCCGCACGTCCTTTAGGGCCTGAGCGATCATGCCGATATCGGCTTCATCGACGGCGGCGAACACATGCATGGCCGACCGCATATCGGGACTGACGATGAACAATTCGGGAGTCTGAAACGCCGCCGCCAGTGATTGGCCCGGTTCAATCTTGCGATCGATCACGATTCCGCTAACAGGTGCCTTGATCTCGCAATAGCTGAGATTCGCTTCGGAGTTGCGTAGCGAGGCGCGGGCTTGCTCCACGGACGCTTCCGACAGTTGGACCTGCGCCTCGAGTGACTGCCGATTAAACTTCAGTTGGTCCATCTCACTCTGCGAGATGTAATCCTTGTTCTTGGCCCGCAGTCGCATCGCCCGTTTTTCGTCGTTCTTGGCCTGTTCCAGCAAGGCCTTGGCCCGCAGTACATCCGCTTGACGGCTGAGCAGCGTGGCCTTGTCGCGATCCACAAACGCTTGAAACGGCCGCTTGTCGATTACCGCCAACACCTGGTCCTTGGTTACTTCGTCGTTGAAGTCGACGCTCAACTTGACGATCGGCCCGGAAACAACCGAACCGACCGAGACGGACAACACGGGCTTCACCTCGCCGGTCGAATTCACGACCGACACGATCGTCCCTTGCTCGACCTCGACTTCACGCCAGTTGTTCAGACTTCTTTTGCGCCAAGCATTTGAAACAGGTTTGTAGGCCGCGACGCCGATCGAAGCTACCACGAGCGTCAGTAAACTGATGATGATCCAAGGTCGCATGGGACGGTCTTTGGGGATGACGTGAAGTCCTACCGGAGCACGTGAAGTCCTAACGGAGTGGTGGCACGGTTGGTTTTTTTGTCCTGGCCAACGGCTCGCCGAAGATCTTGATTAACTGGCTTTCCTTCATCGGCATGGTAACGAACGGGCCTTTCTTGTCGGCCGCGATCTTCAGTCCTGTCTGGCCGCCGGCGACCGAAACCGACCAGATCTTTCCGTTCTCACACAGGTAACTAACTTCCGGCAACTCCCAATAGGTCGTAACCAGTTCGTTGAATTCAACCTGCCGCGGCGGCCCGTAAATTTCTTCAAGTTTGGCGGAACTCAATTCATTGATGTTCTTGGACGTGCCATCCGCCAGTTGCACCACGATCGGACTGTTGGCGGGCGGGCGGGCGCTTAGCATCCTTTCGATTTTTCCAGACTTCGTCAGGAATTTGACATCCGGGTACTCGATCCAAGTTTCGTACTCAGTGGGCGGCTCGCAACCGCAGAACCCCAGGGGCAGGCCTAGACTAAGAAAAAAGCCAACAATAATTCGCGGCCAGCACAACTGCATCGCTTGAAAACTCCGCCGAAAGTAGGGCCACCTTCTAGTAAAATGAGTGGACAAGCCTAATCATAACCTGCGTTGAAGTTGCGAACACCAGGATTCCTTCAGTTCTTAATTCGCTGCCCGGGGTGAATCCTTGTTCGCGCTGGCCTCTGTTGTCAATCTTTTTCACGCATTCCATACTATGGTAGGGCTCACGATTCTGAAACGCCTGGCGTCCATATGACCGATCCGCAGGTAACGCCCCCGGTGCCCGATAGCGAACCCGATCTCACGGGAATGCCGCTTGGGGAATATCACCTGCTACGGCGGTTGGGCCGAGGCGGAATGGCCGACGTCTACTTGGGCCAGCAGGATACGCTTCGTCGCCAGGTCGCGATCAAGGTGTTGAAACGCCATTTGGCGAACGATCCGGCCTGGGTGCAGCGATTCATCCACGAAGCACAATCGGCCGCCTCGTTGGTGCACGGCAATATCGTGCAAATCCACGATGTGGATTGCATCGACGGTCTGCATTTCATTGTCCAGGAATATGTCAAAGGCCTGAATCTACGGCAGTTTCTAAATCGTAACGGCGCGGTCGGAGCCGCTTTGGCGGTCGACATCCTGCGCCAGGTTGCCGCCGCCCTGCACAAGGCCGCCGCCGAGGGCATCATTCACCGCGACATCAAGCCCGAGAATATCATGTTGTCGGCCAGCGGAGACGTGAAGGTCGCCGACTTTGGACTGGCCCGCGCCATTCGTCGGGAGGACTTGAATCTCACCCAAGTCGGCATGACCATGGGGACGCCGCTGTATATGAGTCCCGAACAGGTGGAAGGAAACGCGGTCGACCAGCGCAGCGATATCTATTCGCTGGGCGTCACTTGTTATCACATGCTGGCCGGGCAACCGCCGTTCGACGGCGAATCGCTGCTGAATGTCGCCGTGAAACACCTGCGCACGGAACCTCGCCGCCTGGAAGAGTTGCGGCCCGACGTCCCGATCGCATTGTGCTGTATCGTTCACAAGATGATGGCCAAGGATCCCAATGACCGCTTTGAACACGCGCTGGACTTGCTAAGCGAATTGCGGTCGGTGCCGGTCGAAGGCCTCGAGGATGGTTGGCCCAGCGGATTCGATCAATGGACGTCAAGCGGCATCAGAACGGTCGTTGGGTCCGAGTCGACGCAAAAGCTGGCGGCGGTGATGAATTCGGGACCGCGTCATTTCGGAAGGTCGCGTCGAATTTGGCTTGGATTGGCGATGGCGGTTGTGGTTGGCTGTTGCGCCGGCGGCATGATCGCCTGGGTGAATGCTCCCGAACCTCTGCTGCAAGAGCAAAACGATGCCCCCACCGTGCCCCGGCAAGAAAACGCGTTGGAACAATATCGGTATGGCACGTGGGCGCAAAGCGAAGAAGCGCTGCTGAGCGTGGAAAAGTATTTTCCGTTGGAGGCGGATTTGGCGGCCAACGAACGGGCCGTGCGGCAATTGAACATTCGTCGAGCCCAACAGCGGCTGGCCGAACTCTATCTCGACCGGACGGACTACGAGGCGGCGATGCCGCTGTTTGTCGAGCTGGCCAACGTCGAGCAGTCGGCGGCCCCTATACGCGCGTTTGGACTTGCCGGGCAAGCCATCGTGTTTTGGCATCGCAAGGACCGGGCGCGAATGGAAGAAAAATTGGACGAAGTGTACCCGTATCGCAAGCAACTAAGCTGGTCGATGCGGCAAACGATCGACCGCCTCAACCGCCAGCGAAAGAATGCCCGTCCGAAGAATCCCGCAGCCGAGCCGACTACCAGGAGTTGACAGAAGCGTTTCAGCACAAGAAACTGAGCCGACTGGACAAATCGTCGCTCGCCGCCGATAACAAAATAACCACCGGCCCCCTTCGTCTAGTGGCCCAGGACATCGGATTCTCAGTCCGAAGACAGGGGTTCGACTCCCCTAGGGGGTA
>JAJDEH010000342.1 GCA_029259935.1 Planctomycetota bacterium | reverse complement strand
ATGAACAGGATTGACAAGATAAATGTCCGTTCCTGGTGCGTCGCCATCCTGTCCTTCGTGTAGATCCTGTCAACATCCGCCTTCTTTTCCCAGACAACTAAACGGAGCCTAAATGGTGGTCAATTTCGTTTTTCAAATTCTGGTGTTTTTATCGGATACACCCGCCGACATTCCAGGCAAGCAAGCGTTTGATGAGGTTGCCGCTCGAATCTACCTTTCGTCCACCTCGGACATTATTGATGCCAAGTTCAAAAGCGACAAAGTGTTCTGGGATCTGTTTTTTCCAATCTTTCGAGCCAATCCGTAAGGCATCATGACGCAACGAGGCGGCGCAGTGGGCCGGCGAAGCCCCGGAGCGACCGTCATGTTGTGTCTGGGCGGCAAGATGCGGATCTTTTTGGCCGCCTGCCCTTCGTTATTCCGCGACGTGTGCCGCGCCTGCCCTGGCCCGATCCATGGCGTCCAGCAGCGATTGGACGCTGGTTTGCATCGTTTGAGTGAGTTCCGCCGAAGATTGCCGCCGCTGACGGTCACTTTCGACTGGAATCGGGTCACCAAAATGGACGTCGACCTTGCGTCGACCGCGGACCGAGGGCAGTTCCGCGCCGAAGACGTCTTCTTCAAGCTTGTCCAACGTTTCCGCGATCCGTTCGATGCTCGGATTGTCTTGCAGATAGTCGCCGGGATAGCTGTACAACTGAATGACAAAAAAGAGATCCTCCATGTTGGATTCCAGCTTCTTGTCATAACGAAACTCTTCGCCGTTTTCCGGGGCGCTCGATTCAGCCTTCTTGATAATGGACTGGCGCACAATCTTGACCCGCTCGGGAATCGTGTCGCCGTTGGCTTTGACATCCAGATCGGTTTCCATCCGGGAGACAATCGTGTCGGCCAGATAACCGATCCGCTCGCGGTTGGGGCCGGCGCGGGTCCCTCCCAAATAGTCTATTTCCTTGATCGCCAGCACGGCTTCGGCGACGCGATGGATTCGTTCGGTGAGCGGCAGGGCGGGCCTGGGCTGAAGAAAAACTCGCTCTTCCAATTGCCCCATGAACTGCAAGAGATCGTCCGTCGGATCTTCGACATAACGAAACTTGATGCCACACGGCACGACGACGATCTCGCGGTCGGCACGCTTGGCGGCGGCCAAGGCGATGGCCCCGGCGCCTTCGCGAAACTGAGTCACCCGATCCGACACATGGTAGATATCGCCCTCGGGGAAAATGACCAGTGGATGCGGCTCTCGTTGCAACACCTCGACGGCTTGCTTGAATGCCTGCCGGTCGGTGCCTTCACGGTCGATGCTAAAACAGCCCATTCGCTGCATCAGCCAGCGATCGAACCGGCTGCTCATTCCAAAAACCTGCCAGGCGGTCATGAAGAAGACCGGCTGCGAGATTTCGTCCAACGCGACATACAACGCGGCCGAATCATAGTGGGCCGAGTGATTCGGCGTGATGAGAACGCCGTGGCCGGCATCGATGGCGTCGCGTACGTACTCGATTCCCTTCGTTTCCACGCCGACCAATCGCTGCAGCTTGCGGAGCTTCCGCCAGCGATAGCGCCGGGTCATCTTCACCCAGGTCGGGCTGAGCTTAGGTTCCCACCAGCGCGGTGGAATGCCGAAAGGCTGCCGGTTCATCGATCGCTCGCCCTTATGTTGACGCTATCGTTGATCGCTTTTCCGAGATCAAAGTGATCAATGCCTTGTGGGGATCGGCGAACTTCTGGATGCCCTCTTGCATCAACACTTCTTCTAGTTGCTGGTAATCGACCTTGGCCGCGATCTCGTTCAGCACTTCGTCGTTGGGAAGGTCGTCCACGCGGCGGTCGAAAACCACATCACTATTTTGCACCGCTTCATTCGTGGCGGGTGGGTTCGTTTGTATGTCGCTGCCCGCGAACGCTTGCACATATTTCCAAGGCGGATCCTCGGGCTTCTTCGTGCCGGTGCTGGCGAAGATGATCTCTTGCTGCAACGGCGTGGAATGATCTTGCCAAAACTGCTGGTTTTGTTGCCAGATCTGCTTGGCATTGACGATGCCCACTTCGCCTTGCGCGGCCGGCGACAGATCGGTAACTTGTTTTTCGGTGTACACGTCGACGCGCGAGACAAAAATGCTGTAAACGCTTTTGAAGTTGGCCAAATTTTCGCGGCGCTGGGCTCCTCGCCAGACGGCATCCTTGGCGGCTTCGTATTGCCGTACGGTAAAGATTAATGTCACGTTCAGGGTCACGCCCGCCGCGCAGAGTTCTTCCACCGCATCCAGCCCCGCCGCCGTGGCCGGCACCTTGATCATGCGATTGCGGTGGCCGTGAGCCCATTTCTTTCCCAGTTCGATGTATTGTTTCATCCGCTCGTCGTGCGCGGGACCCAAATCTGGATCTTCCAGCAAGGGATCGAGTTCGAAACTGACATAGCCATCGTTTCCGCCGGTTTCTTCCCATACCGGCTGGAAAACTTCTTGCGCCTGTCGAACCAGGCGATCCGTCATTTGCCAGGCAATCGCTTCGTCGTCCAGGCCTTCGCCAATCAAGCTCTGTAAGTCCGTGTCGAATCTTCCCGACTTGAGCAGATCGGCGACGATGATCGGATTCGAAGTGGCCCCCGTCGCGCCGAGAGCGCGATTCTCCGCAACCAATTCCGGATCAATGGAATCTAGCCAGAGTTTCGTCCCTGATTCAATCAAGGTTTTAAGCGGCGACGGCATGCGGTATCTCCATAATAATGACGATAAAAACGAGTCCTGTCCCAGGGCATATTTTACGACCTTCGACCGGGAAGGCCAGCGACGCCGGGGGAACTACAGTGTTAGCTGGGGGGTGACGACACCGCTCGCCCAACTATTCTTGGCGACTGACATGGTCAATGATCAGCTTGAAATCCTCTTGGGTAATTCCAAGCGCCATCGGCAGTTTCATCAGTTGCTCCTGCCTGCCCGGGGTCATGCTGCCGCCGGCCGAGGCCACGTTGAACGCGGCTTGCACTACGGCGATGCGTCCTTCGTCGGCTAAATCGTTGGCGATTTGCGTGACGTAGGCGGCCAGTTCGGTGTTGGAACTCATGGCCATTTGGGCTTCCGCGCCGATTTCAGATTCGGATAAGTGATTGCCCGTCATGTCAAAGAATGTCCCTTGAATCGCCGCTGTCTCATCCGAATCCAACTGGCCATCGGAAACCGCCATCAAAATCATGACGCGTTTGAGATCCTCGATGAAACTCTGCTGGATCGCTTCGGGATTGAACGAAAGGACCGCCTCTTCATAGTCCGTGGAACATTGGTCGCATCGTACGTAGCGGCCGATCACGTCGAGCGGAATGAGGGGGATGAAGTACAACGTGAAGAAGCGACGCACTTGCCGCAGCCGGTAGCCCTGGGTGCCGCACTGAGGACAATTGAATTGCCCCGTGTCGACCGTCCAGGGGACTCCCATCGTTCCAAAGATGATGAATTGAATCATGCTTGCGATTCCTCGTTATCGGTGACTTTCCGGCGGCTAGGCGCGGCGTGAAAATGCGGCTGTCCCGTGGCCGCGACCGGTACCGGCTGATCAAGATAAGTATAGCCGTGCAACCGTTCTTCATAAAACTTCAGCACGCGGCCCGCTTCGGCGTGATCCAGCCGCTTTTGTTGCACCGCTTGCTCCACCGAAGCTTGCAGCTGGTTCATCAGATGACCGCCGCCAATCTGAACGTACTCCAGCACTTGCTTCACGGTGTCGCCCTTGATTACGGTCTTGAGTTCCACCTCGCCGCTGGGCCCTAAATCGACATGCACCGCATTCGTATCGCCGAACAGGTTGTGCAAGTCGCCCAAGATTTCCTGATAGGCTCCCACGAGAAAGGCCGCCAGATAGTACGGAGAACCGTCAAAAGGATGCAGCATGACCGTCGGTTTCACATCACGACGGTCGATGAACTGCGAGACTTTTCCGTCCGAGTCGCAGGTGATATCGCCCAATACGGCGGGGCGCGTGGGCCGCTGGTCAAGGCGATGAATCGGCATCAACGGAAAGAGCTGTTTAATGGCCCAGCTATCGGGCATCGATTGAAACAGAGAAAAATTGCAGAAGTATGTGTCGGCCAGCATGCGGGCCAGGCCTTCGAGTTCCTCGGGCACGTGCTCGAGTTGTTCGGTCAGTTGCTGGAGCTTGCGGCAAGTGGCCCAGAACAGATTCTCCGCGATGCTGCGCTGGTCCAGCGACAAGTGCCCCGTGGCAAACAGGTTCATGGCGGTTTCCAACGCCAGTTGGGCATCGTGGTAAGTCTCTTGCACGTTGCGCAGCGTCAGGTCGTGCAGTGCGTCTTGCAAGTCATGCAGCGGCCGTGGCGCTTCGCTTGGCAGTGGTTCGTTCGATCGCTCATCCCCCAATCCCGACACGCCCAGGACGCTGAACACCAGCACCGAGTGGTAGGCCGCGATCGACCGGCCGCTCTCCGATACAATACAGGGATGAGCGACGCCCGCGCTGTCGCACACGCTCTTGATGTGATAGACGACATCGTTGGCATATTCTTCCAGCGTATAGTTCACGCTGGAATGAAAGTTGGTCTGCGAACCGTCGTAGTCGACGCCTAGCCCGCCGCCGACATCGAGCATTTCCAGTCCTGCTCCACGCTGTTTTAAGTCCGTATAAATGCGTGCCGCTTCGATGATCGCATCCTTGATGTGGCGAATGCTGGTGACCTGGCTGCCCAGGTGAAAATGCAGCAGCTTAAAGCAATCCGCCATCTCGTGGGCGGCCAGGTGGTCGAGTGCCCGCAGGATCTCGGACACCGTGAGGCCGAATTTCGATCGGTGGCCGCCCGACGATTGCCAGCGTCCCGATCCGCGAGAGGCCAGCTTGATCCGCATTCCGATGTGCGGGCGGACGCCGATTCGCTCGGCCAAGCGGAGGATCAATTCAAGCTCGGTATATTTTTCGACAACGACCACCACCTGCCGGCCAATCTTTTGCGCCAGTAAGGCCATTTCAATGAAGTGTCCGTCCTTGAACCCGTTACAGATAATGGGCACGTCGGCGTCGGTCATGGCGATCAGCGCCAACAATTCCGGTTTACTGCCCGCTTCCACGCCGAATCCATATTTCCGGCCTTGCTGGATGATCTCCTCGACAACCTGCCTTTGTTGATTGACCTTGATCGGATAGATGCAGCGATACTTGCCCTGATATTCGTATGCTTGAATCGAAGCCTGGAAGGCCTGATGGAGTTCCCGTAATCGATCCTGCAGGATACCGTTGAAGCGAACCAGAATCGGCAACTGCATGCCGCGCAATTGCAAACGATCGACCAGCTCTTTCAAGTCGATCGCGTTGTTCGGGTTTTTGGTCGGATGGACGAGGAGGTGTCCCGCCGAGCTGACGGAAAAGTAGCCTTTGCCCCAGCGTTGCACTTCGTACAGATCGCTGGCGTCGGCCACGTCCCAATGATCGTCGGCTTCTTTTAGCATTTGGCGAGTCTCCACACCAATGAGAGCGGCCTCGCCGCAACCACGTCCGCGCGCACTACTGTACGATCAAGGCAAGAAGCCTCGCTCGCGTAGCTCCTGAATGTTGTCCGCACTGCTGTCCCAAACTTTTTCGGCCGCATACCGCAGGACGGCCACGCCGCCCAAATGCGACGGTGCCGACAAAATGGCCACGCGATCTTCATCTTCAACGTCAAGCTGACGGTTAAGCTTGTCGATTGCCTCCTCCACATTGTCGCTGACAATCTGCTTGGCTTGGCTCTGGTTTTCAAACTGGAGATTGGAAAACTGCGCATTGCGGGCCAGTAGGAATTCGCCGACTCCCCGCTCTTCGTCGTTTTCGAAGAAGTTCCGAAACTCGCCGCGAGCATTTTCGGGCGTGATAATCACCGGGCGTTTGATACGAACTTCACCCCGAGTGACGGAAACGGTTTCACCAGGAGCCGAATCGCCGCAAACCAAATAATATGGAAGCGCCGACTCGCCAAAGGTAAACAGCGAAAACTGCACGGGGCGCACGATCTCCACGGCTTCCCAAGCCTCTTGAAACTGTCGCTGTTGTTCAAAGTCGTCGAAGAGCATATTCGTGAGCGGACACTTTCACGAGAACGATTTAGCAGAAGTAACGATTTAGCAGAAGTATCGCGGCGCGCGGATCATCGTGTATTGGATGAGAAGAATTTTAGATGGCCAGCCAGCACGAAAGCAAGTGTTTCCGGCGAACACGCCATCATCGCGGAGCGATCAGCGACTTTCCGCTCCACGGGGTGATGCACACAATCCAAGTGGTTAGTCCATGCCGGGCACCCAGAGTTTCGATTTGCCTTCGGCTTGTTCCGCCGCCTCCGCCTCGGGAGTCCAGATCTTTCCCGCCTCGGACAACGACTCGGTTGGTGCTTGGGCGCTGGCCCGCGGTTGGGCGGCTGGGCCAGCCATCTGCCCGTCGGGCGTCATCAGGCCGTATCCCATTAACAATTCGCGCAGGCCCGAGGCGATACCCGGTTCTTTGCCATGCCGGGACAGGATCTGCTCCATGATGGCTTGACATTCCTCGATGATCCCGCGTCGAAGTCGAAGATCCAGTTCCGCGAGAAGCCAATGGGCAATCGAGTCGCCTTCCTTGACGGCCAAGTCCCGCCCCGCGTGCAGATAGGCGATGGCTTGCTGGTTGTCTTTGCAGGAGTGGGACAGAACCTGATAGGCATCGATCAACTTGGCAACTTCCATGCCGTCCCGCTGAACCAGTTCCTTGGCCAGGTGTTGCAATGCCTTCCGCGCTGTGCATTGCTTGGCACGGGCGTAGCATCTGGTCAGGTCTTCGTCGGACAGTTTCTCGGCCAAAACGCGCGACAGCCGAATCACGGGCAGATGGCTGACCTTTTCCCCTTCAGGATCAATGGCCTGCTGCTCGGGCAAATCCAAATGGCGACGCAGTTCATTGTAGTCCAGTGAAGGCAACGGCGAACTTTCGGATCCAAGTTCCATAAGCTGGATGGCGGCCAACACCTTGGCCTGATAGGCGGAGTTACCGGCCACATCCTTCGGCCGCTTACCTCCTAACACGCTCAATTCGAGATTGGTCCATCGGTTGAGCATTACTTCCCGATTCCGCACGGCGATCATTGCCTCGCGAGCTTCAATCGAAGTGTCTTGGGGAAAGTGCCAGTTCCATGTGAGCGCCGCGGTCAGCGCGCCAACTTGATCGGTGACTTCCTCGTTTTCGGGCGGACCGGCCAGGTCTCCCAGCAGCTCGGCTAATCTCGCCAGTTGCTGGTCGTAGTCGTCCGTCCTATCGGCGACGAATTCCAGCCGGGGCTCGCGATCGGTTTGCCGACCATACAAGAACAGCTCACCCACAACCACGGGCACGTCGTCCGACGTTAAGCCCTCGCCCGTGGTGGGCACCGGTCGATCGAGCAACCAGTAGGCACCCTTGGGCGGCGGCTCGCCTTCGTCGGCGAACTCGGCAAGGTCATGCGGCATGCGCGCCACGCTGCGGTCATCCGTGAGAACTTCAAGCAGCCGCTCCTGATCATTGACCGGATACGTCACGCACACTACATCGATCCAGCCCTTGTCGCTGTCGGGATCCAGCAGTTGCGCCAGCGCTTCCGCTTCGACGGCGTCGTCAAGGGCCACGTTGTCCATCGCCGCGTAACGCCGCCACGCCTCGATCATCGCCTCGCGATCACCCAGTGAATTTCGCAAGACGGCGATGTTGCGCATGATCTCTGGTTGGCCGGGATACTTTTGAGCCAGCAGTTCCAGCTTTTCAACCGCCGCCAACCAGGTTCCTCGTCGCGTCAGCTTCTGTGCCTCGGCAAACGGCTCTTCCCATTCGACACCCTCGGGACAGTCGGCGGAAATCCAATCCTGTTTCAGCAGCAGCGGGAGCTCTGGCGAATGCTGAAGCTTCATCAACAGCTCGACGGCCTGTTGAGCATTTTCGTCAGAGAATGAGATTTGCATTAACAAATGATTGCGTGCCGCAATGATCTCTCCGTGGCCGGCCAGCGCATGGGCCAAGACACCCACAGCCTGGTAGACCATCATTGGAAGGTCTTTATCGATCTGCTCCAGCGCGCGCTGCAAGGCGGTCACGGCTTCGTGTAGATTCCCCTCGGCGGTCTCGATTAAGGCCGATTGCGAAAGGGCCACGGGATTTTCCGGATGCTCGACGACGAATTTTCCGATGGTCGCCTTGGCGTCGTCAATCCGCTCTAGCTGCAAGGCGATGGAGCCCTTCAGCGCCAACAAACAGCCCCGCTCACCTTTTTCCTTGATGAGCTTGGTGAGTCTGTCGAATGCCGCCAGCCGCTGATCGCCCTCCATCATCCTGTAGACCTGATCAAGATCGTGGGCGATATCCTTCGAGCAACAGAATTTGACCTTCTTGCCACCGCCACAAGGGCACAACTTATAGGGATCAAGCGCCATGGTTTCTATCCGTTGTTGAGTTTCCCAGCTTCACATTCGCCCCGCTTCAATAAGAATTGCATCGTATCAAAGCGAATCTATTTTTGCGAGCCATTCGGGGCGTTCCGTATCGCGGGTCGCATGGACGCGAGCGGCTGATGCCGGCTCGATTGCGCGGCGGCTGGCTGTGGCCGAGTCACTCGGATCATGGCAACGACAGGTCGGCGATTCCCAATCAGATGGAAGATCCGCCAGACATCGCGACGACCTTCTTGGCTCGATTCAGGTTCGACTAGCTCGGCGTCGCTTTGCGATCCCACGCAAGATGGCTAGACGCCACCCAATTCCGCTCGACCCACGGCCCGTGGAGCGTCCCTGTCAAGTTTTGAATTTCGAGCCCTGGTCGAAAGGAAGATCTCGCAAGCACCTCACCGCCGGAGGTGGCATCCGGCCAGGTAACGCGGCTCAAACCCCAGACAGCCAGTCATTCGCACCTTAACATCGCCTCGTTTCCACCAGGATCGTCGTCCACCAGGATCGTCCCTTGGCACCGCACGGAATCGCCGTCTCACAAATTTCCGCAAGTTCGGTCCCACGGCGTAGGGGCTACAATTGGCTCTTCAATGCATCGAGTGCCGCGCCGTAGTTCGGATGATCGGTCACCTCGTTGACGGTTTCGGCGTGGACGACCTTGCCGCCAGCGTCCAGTACAAACACTCCCCGAGCTAATAGCTTAAGCTCTTCAATCAGCATGCCCCAATTCTGACCGAAAGTACGATCTTGGTAGTCGCTGCCCGTCCTCATGTTGCTGATGCTGTTCTCGCCACAGAAACGCCCTTGGGCGAATGGCAGATCCAGACTGACGGTCACCGCGTTGATCCGGTCGCCCAAGGCCGCCAATTCGTCATTAAATTTTTTGGTTTGATCGGCGCAAACCGGCGTGTCCAAGGAGGGCACGACGCTGAGCAGTGTCGGCTTGCCCTTGAGGTCGGCGGGTGTGATGGTCTGCAATCCGTCTTGATAATAGTGCAACGTAAAGTCGGGCGCATCCTGCCCAGCTTGAACCTCTTCACCTGCTAGCGTCAACGGGTTTCCTTTGAAGGTTACAGCGGCGGGACGTGACATTTCGAGACCTTTCTTGCGGGAATATCAAGTGAATTAGAGATCTATCGCGTAATTAGCTCGGTAGTATGTGGCCCCTGCCCGCCGCATTCAAGGGGGTTGATGGAGCGCACCTATTTGCAACCGATCCCAATGAAACGCTAGCAGACCGGGGCACCCTGGCCGGCACGTCTGCCTCCGGTTCATCGTCTAGCCTAGCGGGAGTCCGCACACCGGCCGACCTGCCGGAATCGGCTTGCCGTAAACCGTGACTTTCTTAAGATGGTTGTTTAGTGGCTCGGCAGTAAGAAGGCGGTTACCCAAGCCCGCAAGCGGATCGAATGCAAGGAGCAACCACAATGCAAGAGTTGGAATCGGGATGGATGATTGAAACGGAACGCGGGCCAGATTGTTTGTTCATTCGCTTGCACGGACCGGTTGAATTGCAGACGCAGGAAGGCCGATTGGCCGACGAACTGTCGGAACTGCTAGATCAACACTTGATGCATCGGCTGGTTCTCGAACTTGATGACCTAGTCATCTTGCGAAGCAACATCATTGGCCAGTTGGTCGTGTTAAACAAGATCTTGAAATCGCAAGGTCGAATGCTGCGATTGTGTGGACTGACCGATCAGTGTCAGGATATCCTTCGCCGAGCCAAACTTGACACTTGCCTGGCGCAATACCGCGATCGCGAAGAGGCCCTGATGGGTTTTCGCCCCGCGCAGCCGAAGTAAACTGCTGGGACGACCCGCGTCGATGACGGCCGCGGCGTAAGGCGATCAAGTCACGATCAATTGGTCACGGCTTGGCATCGGGCAGAGGAATCAAGTCTGGTTTGACTTTCACATCCCTCTGAATTTTGCGCAACTTCAATTGATTGCGTTCAACGGCGTCGGCACGCAGTCCCCGCTCTACTTCCTCCGGAACGGCGGGCGGCTTGGCGGCAGGCAACTTGGCGGCACCCTCTGGGCCGTAGATCGAGACGGCGTCAAGTTTCTCGGCGGCCGCATAGACGAATCGGCCATCGGGGGATACCGCGAGACCGGACACCCATCCAAGTGATTCTTGATCAGAGATTAATTGGATCAGCGAAACCTTGCCCGTCTTCGGGTCGCGGTCGAAAGCAGCCAACGATCCGCTGCTTGTGGCACAAGCGTAAATCCTTCGTTGGCCCGGCGCGACGGTGATCTCGTTGCCGCCGTTGAACGGGAACCGTCTGCCTTCCAAGTGAACTTTACCTGGCAGAATTTCCTGGACTCTCGAAAGTTTTCCCTTCTCAGCATCGAATCGGAAGACGCCCACGCTGTTGTCTTTGCCTCGGCCATGTTGGCCGGAAACCGTGTAGACGAAATCTCCGTCCCGGGACACGTTCACGCCAAACGCCGACTGCAGACCCGTTACGCCATCCTCTTCGTCCCGCACCACCTGCGCGATGCTCAGCTTGCCGGACATCGCATCGCGGCGCAGAGCGACAAGCGTATTCGACGTTTTGCAAACTACAAAGACGTACTTTCCCGACGGGTGGTGAACTAGACCCCGCGCGCCGGACAGATCGCCGCTACGAAACGCATCGGCGAATTCCAGTTTCGGCGCGTCGCCCATGCCGACCAAGCGGAAACTGGTCAAGCCGCCGCGATCGTCGAGTGCGTAAACGAATCGGCCATCGGGCGCAAACCTTGCTTCGATGATCCATTCCATCCCCATGACTCCTTCGTCAACGTCCTGTTGCTTGCTGTCCAACAGCGTCAACTTTCCGGATTTCGCATCGCGTCCGTACAACGATACGGCCTTCGACCGAAAGGCGGCGGCGACCGCGAACCGTTCGTCGTGACTCAATCGAAGCGCCGTAGCGCCTGCCAACAGATCCGCGTTCTGAATGGTTTGCACATGCTCCAGCCGCCCGGTTGCTTTGTCGCGTGCGAAGACCACGTGACTGGCCGCTTGATACGCCGAGGCGTAAAGAAATCGGCCGTCCCGGCTGATCGCGACACTGGCCACCGCATCCAGGTCTTCCCGCTGGACTAATCCGATGTGCGCCAACCGCCGCGGCGATTCGACATCGTCCGCCCCAGCCGCGGGTGGTTTTGCATCGGACGCGGTGTCTTTCGGCGCGGGTTCGCTGTCTTTGGCGACGGCGTCTTTGGCGACGGCGGGTTCTGATGCGTCTGGGCCGTCGGCACCCCGGATTACCGCCAGCGGAACGCCGAGGGCGAGACAAATCGCCGCGCTGGCGAAAATATGCCAACGGGCTAGGGGAGTTCGGGAACTGGCCCGATCCATGATCGACAGCAAACGGCGTTCGATTCGCGATCTCGACGCCATCGCCACGCCCACCGCGTATCCAACACGTCGCAACCGGCCGCGCGTGACGACGTCCAACAACTGGTGCGCGTACTGCTGAGGCGTGACGCCTCGATTGATCACCAAATCATCGCAGGCACACTCACGTTGCAGCTGCAATCGGCTGATCGCCAGCCACACCAGGGGATTAAACCAATGCAAGGCGCGCACCATCTCGACAACCATCTGCCACATCGGATCTCGCCGTGCTACATGTCCCAGTTCGTGCAACAGAACGGAACGTCGCTGCGATTTGGGCCAATCACTTAACTTGCTGGGTACCATCACGAAGAAGCGACACACTCCCCAAGCCATGGGCATCGCTTGCTCGCCCCCACGCAGCAATCGCGGCTGCACTCTTAGGTTTAATTCGCCACACAACTGACGAAACTCGTCAAACAGTTGCCCGTCGGTAACCGTTTCCGAAGTGCGGCGGATATGCCACAGAGAAAAAAACGCGGCCAACAAACGCACCATCGCAACCGATGCTCCCGTCAGCCAAACCAGCAGTACGATGTGTGAGAATTCCCAAGAGGTATCTTGGCCGGCATTTGCCGGCGATTCAAACATCGCGGTTTCTGAAATAATGTTGAAATCCGCTTTTGGCGGTGGCGAAGTTGGGGTTTCGAGATCGACCCCTGATTCCGTCGAAGCGTGGCTAGCCACACGCGGCACGTGTGCCGCTGGCATTCCGTCTTCACCGGTGACCGTTGAGACCGCGTGGTTGGCGGAAACCAGTTCCGTCCAACTCGGCAAGACTCGCCATTGAGGCGCCAAGGCGGCCAGAAACGGCATTGCCAGCAACAGTACGAAGGCGGACATCCAAACGAGATGCTTCACCGAAGCAGTCTGCCGACGCACCAGCAAAGCAGCCGCCATCGCCACGATCAGGACGACCGTCGATCGAAAGGAAACATCCACGAGCAAATCAACTGCCCGACCCGCGAAACTGACCGAAGCTGATGCCAACCAAGTGTTCATGATTCGCTCCCGTTTTTTCCTAGATCGTCAATTAAGTTTGCCAGACGATGAATTTCTTCATCCGACAAGTTCGCCCCCGGCTTTTCCAAGTGCATGGCCAACGCCTCGTCGAGCGAACCATCGAAATAAGTGACGAGTACCTGCCGCAGCGCTTTCAGGCCGGCCCGCTGTTTGGATTGCTTGGGAAGATAACTAAATTCGCGTCCCTGCTTTTGCCGCTTTAGGAATCCCTTTTCCATCAGAATGGCCAGCATCCGCCTCACCGCCATCGGCGTGGGAGGATGGGGCAGCGCGTCACAAATCTCCCGCACGGTGACTCGCTGTCCCGCAAACACGACATCCATGATTTGCCGTTCTCGGCGCGATAACTGATTGGGATTCGTCATCCGATTCCATGCGTGAAGGAGCGTGCCTTGGCCATAGCGCTAACATTGTAGCGCGAAGATCGCATGAAATTCAAGAGTGATTCGCTAAATTATTAGCGCACATTGCCCGTCAAGGATCGACGACATGGGAGTGCAAAACCAGAACCAGACGACGCGGGGCCGTCGTGTGGCCACGGAATCCAGCACTACCGGCTTCAGGCCAGGTAGGATGCGATCCCACGAAAATGCCTCCATGGATAGCGCGGTTCGCGAGCGAGAGTTTAGAGAGCCAAGGGTGCGTGGCGGCTATCGCTCAAGATCGACCGGGTCAAACGGCTGGAAAATTCCGGCGGTAATTTCGTTGAGCGAAATCAGCGGATCACCCAAGCCGCCGCCATCATGGTGTTGCGCATTCGCATCATCGATGGCCATGAGTTGCCGATAGGTGTGATAGGTGATTTCTTCGTCGATAAATCTAACGCCGCCATCGGCAAACAACACGTTGACGCCGCCATAGTGCCGGCTGGATGGCCGGGCGTGAACAATTTCCAGCAACGCGGGGTCCAAATCCACGTTGATACCCACGTCGTCGCCCGCGGCGTTCTGTGGCCGGTTGGGAAGCCAGATGACGCCGGTGTAAAGTTCGGAGAAATTATCAAACGTGGCCGATTCCGCCGCGGTTCCCGGTGCCCACCAACGATACCACTGGAACGCATTCAAGTTTTCGGTGATCAAGATTGTGTAAGCAGTGCCGTCCTTGACGTCATCCTTGTTGATTTCCGCTCCAACTCCCGTAATCCCCGTTGGCACGCGGTCGTGAAACACGCCGTTGACGGCATCGTCGTAGTTATTTGGCAACTGCCGAGCAATATTGTCTTGCTGGCCCATGTTGGCCACGTAACTTATGTCAGCGCTGCCGCGCACCACCGTCGTATCACTCGTACAAACCAAACCAGGCAAATTACGAAGATACAGCGGGCTATCGACATCGATCCCCGAAATCGGCGCGACACCGCCAGTTTGAGGATCCGCGTTGTCGTACAATTCGTCAAGCAGCTTTTGCTGGTCCATGTATTGGAATAACTGAGGAACCCAGGTCCAGAAGAACGTTTCCGTGTTGCCCGTGCCGGTATCGATATAGTTCCTCTGCGCGAAACTGGATGGGTACTTTTCTTTGTCCTGCTCGTACATGTGAACTGCCTTGCCAAGCTCACGCAAATTGTTCTGGCAATTCAACTTTCGCGCGTTTTCGCGGGCCGTGGCCAGAGCGGGCAGCGCAATGGCGACCAGCAAACCGATAATCGTGATAACCACGAGAATTTCTACGAGCGTAAATCCAGATCTTGATTTGGTGGTCATGCCACGATCCTCCGGTGAGTGCTAAACGTGCTGCCAACCACGATTGCTTTGGTCGCCATTCTGTCATGAATTTGGATGTTTGTCGAGGCTTTCGCCATGGACACCCATAGAGAGGCCGGCGACCGCGAGTGTCGGTCGGGTGCCCTCTTCGCTGCCGGCCGATTTGAAGCGAGAATCGCGTCGAATTGCCGACGGAAGCCGCATTTGCGGTAAATTTTGTTTATTCGCCCGCGAATTGCCCCTATACTATATGGTGGTGAGCCGGTGCGGGGGCATGGTTCGCTCGACTTCAACCTTCTTAAAGATTGCGCCATGAGAATTTGCATTCTCTCCATCGCTCTGCTTATCGCCACTAGCGTATCCCCCGCATGGGCAGACGTCTTTCTTCTAAAGAATGGTGGCAAGGTCACCGGGGATCTATTGGAACCCGCCGCGGCCTCGCCCGATTTCTATCTGGTGGCGATTTCCGCCGGCGGCAAAATCAAGCTGGCGAAAGATCAGGTTGAGAGCGTGTTGGCCAAGACGGAAGAAGAGCGACGTTATGAGGCGATGTTGCCCAAAGTTGAAAACAGTGTCGCGGCGCATTTCACGATGGCGTTGTGGTGCCATGACAAAGGGCTTGTGAAACAGCGGCAGTTCCACCTAGAGCAGGTCATTCGGATCGATCCCGAACACGAAAACGCCCGCCACGGCCTCGGCTACAGCAAGGTCAAGGGTCGTTGGATTCGACCCGACGAGTGGCAAAAAAAGCAGGGGTACGTTTTTTACAAAGGCGACTGGCGTTCGCGGCAGGAAATCATGCTGGACCAAGCCCGCAGCAAGGTCGAGGTTGCGGAAGCAGAGTGGCAGAAACAACTAAGAGTTTGGCAGCGCTGGCTCGATAAGAAACGTCACGACGACGCAGTGGATAAAATCAAGGCCATCGAGGATCGAGCGGCGGCGGGACCGATCGCCGATTTGCTGAAGAGAGAAGATCGGATCCATGTGAAGCTCGTTTACATCGAGGCGCTGGGCCGGCTAAGTACGCACAAAGGCAACGAGATTCTGATGGAGATGGCGATCGAGGATGAAAGCCGGCGAATCCGCAATGAATGCATGGAGCAGTTGGAAAATCAAGGAACCGTCGCGGCGGTTGGCCACTTCTTACGTGTTTTGCAGAGGAGCCAGGGAGCGAGCCTCAAGAACAATGTCAAGTTGAATCGCGCCGGCATTGCCCTGGGCCGCATGGGGAACAAAGAGGCAATTCAACCGCTGATCGAAGCCTTGGTCACCGAACACATTGTGTCAGGGGGGAATTCGGCAACCCAAGGATTAGGCCGTTTGGGGGTTGGATTCGGCAATGCGGGCGGCGGCGGTGGAACGTTTCAGGCAGGCGGCAATTCTAAGCCGACCAAACGCAAATTCAATAACGAAGAGGTTCTTTACGGCCTTAAGGAACTGACGGGCCAAGACTTTCGGTTCGACCAAGAAGGCTGGAAAAAGTGGCTTATACAGTCCCGCACGCCTCGCGATGTCAACCTGCGTCGCGACGACTGAATGCCGCCCGTTGTCCGCGGCTTACTCGTCCGCCATCTGCTCGATCACCCATTTGATTTGCGGGTTTGCGGTCGCGTTCTTCGCGGTGAGAGTCGGTGCCACATAGCGAATGGGCTTACTCTTTCCCGGAACCCTAAAGCTGTCGCCCTTTTGCAGAATCGGACGGCCTTCGGCCATGCGCCCAAATTCGCGACCGCCGCCGGCGATTTGACACGGAAACCAATGCCCGTTTCCGTCGTCGTCCTGCAAGTAGAATTCAGGGTAGCAATGCTGAGGCACCCAGACCATCCGGGCGGGAATTCCGTTGGCGCGACATAGTGCGATAAACAGTGATGTCATTTCCTCGCAGTCGCCCACTCCGTCTTCCAACGCCGCGGTCGAACTCTTGATCTGGGTATCGAACTTATACTTCACCTTCGCCCTCACCCAATCGAAGATCGCAAGAACCTTATCCCAAGCCTCCGCTTTGTCGGCCACGATTTCGGGTGCCAACTTGCGAATCGATTCGTGGCGACTCTCGATGTAAGGGCTGGGGCTCAAGAATCGACTTAGTTTTCGCGGCACGGGATCGGCCAATTCCAAGATCGACTTGTCGACCGGTTCGGTGATGTACCGCTTGGTGATTTTGTATTCAAGAATGGCCGTGGCCGATTCGCCGGCAGCCAGTTTGGGAATGCTGATCCTCATTTGCTCGACACCAGCTAAGTCACGATAGGTCACTCGGCGCACGTTTTTTGAAATATCACGCCGGACGATCTCAATTTCCTGCTCGGGCCATTGGGTCAATACGGGAACAGTCGCCGTCAGGCCGGTCACTCGACCCGCCGGGGCGGAGATGATGACGCCAATTCGCCATCGCTGTTGGACGGTCTCGCCGAAGGTCGCGCCCTTGCCGCTGGGTTCTTCGGCTGTCACGGAGCCAAAGGCCGAGGTAACTGCAATCACCGCCAACAGGAGTACTCTACGCATGGATTGATGCCCTTGAATGGATGTCGCTTCCCCTTTGGTCAATTCTACTCGACGAATCGGCCGTTGATTCGCAATCGGGAGACTTTTTCGCGACCCGCACACCACCCTGTCAGGTGGTTCGATCGGCCGATCCACCTGTGGGCATTGAGTACGAGTGTTGTGGGCTCGACAAGGGTTGCACCGGACTGGGCCAGGTGACATTGACAAAGATTTGCAAATACGGGAAGCGCAAGTTATTCTGAAATTGGTTGGTTCCTCTTTATCCCATTTGATGCCGATCAACCCTTCGGAACGGGAAAGGCTGCGGGAAATTGGCTCCAATCACCAGGGGTTCTAGTGATCAAAGGGAGTTCATTGATGACGACACGCATCTATTTCACATTCTTGCTGCTGGCGATCTGCGGTTTGGTGGCCGTGGATTATGTGCAGGCTGGTTGCATCGGCTTCCGCAGCCGGTCCGTTGGCGGAATTTCGGTCAACGCCAGTGGCGTGCTCGCCGGTCCCGTGGCCAAGGATCGAACCTTGCTGTTGGAGTTCATGCGCAAGCGAGTTGGCCGCGCGGCACCGGAACTCAACGCGCCCGTCGGCATGCGAATGATTTCACTTCGCGGACTACAAGACGCGATTCAAGAAGCGCACAAGAGCGACTTCGGCGCACTGCCGGACGAAGTTCGATATCTGGCTGGGCTGACCCGAATCGAGTACGTGTTCTTGTACCCAGAAGAAAACGACATTGTTATCGCGGGACCCGGTGAAGGCTGGCGCGTGGACAGTGCCGGAGACGTGGTTGGTATTACTACTGGCCGGCCCGTGATTCAACTGGATGACTTGCTGGTGGCGTTTCGAACCGTGCGGAACGCGAATCGAGGTGCTGGTATCAGTTGTTCGATCGATCCCACGCCCGAGGGACGGCGCAACCTTGACACGCTGCTCGGAAAATTGAAGACGTTTCAACGCTCGATTCCCAAACGAGTTGAAAAGGCGCTGGGTGCCCAGCAAATCACGTTGACCGGCGTTCCCGAGGACAGCCATTTCGCCCGCGTGTTGGTCGCTGCCGACTATCGGATGAAGCGTTATGGAATGGATCTTGAAGAAGCTCCGATCAAGGGCATGCCCAGTTTTTTGGACATGATGAAAGACAAGGGAGCCAGCCTTGATAACATGATGCCCCGCTGGTGGCTTTCAACGAACTACGAACCCTTGGCTGCCAGCGAAGACGGCCTGGCTTGGCAATTGCGTGGCCCGGGCGTGAAGTGCGTTTCGGAAGACGATATCGTGGACAAAGAAGGTGGGGTGAAGGGTGCCGGCCGGGCCAACCCCGTCGCTCAGCAGTGGGCCGAGAAGTTCACCGAAATGTACAACGAACTCTCAGCCAAGGATTCGGTATTCGGCGAACTGCGAAACATCATGGACTTGTGCGTTGTCGCCGCGCTGATCGAAAAAGAAGGGATGCTGGATCGCGTTGGTCTGAGCTTGCCGTTGATCGCGGATCCCGGCAGCGATGTCCCGGTCGCCGAGTGGCACGTGCCCAAGACCGTATCGTCTCAATGCAGCTTTCTCAAGGTTGGCCGCCAATACATTATCGCGGCGTCGGGTGGAGTCCAAGTTGAATCTTGGCAAGCCGCCGGCAAATCGGAGACGAACTCGCAAGTAGCACAATTACGAACCAGGGCCAAGGCAACCGGCAGGAATCATTGGTGGTGGAACTAACCGCCAAGACGACTGTCAGTGTCCTTAAAGCCGGGTCGCAACCAGCGATCCGGCTTTTTTTATCGTCTCGCCGCGGGCCAAAGCAGATCTTGGTAGCCCACCGCGAGAAGGTATGTCAGGATGGCACACGCTTCTCGCGATGAACTCCTTCCGCCGAGAGGGGGAACGGCGGACAATGTCTTCGTTTAGCCACCCGTGCCTGGGCCCGGCATGACCATGGGAGGTGCCGACGGAATAATCACGTTGCCCGGAATAACCGGCGCTGATTCGTAACTTGATCCCGTGTTGCAGCAACCCGATTCGCAGCAAGGCGCACAGGGCTGGGGCGCGAAATACGTCGTGTTCGGCTGGCCCGAGAAACAGGGGGCACCGCGATAACCTGTTTGGTATCTCCAGCAACCCGTGGTGCTAGTAAGCAACGTCGCTACAGCGAATAGTACAAGCAGCCTTTTCATGGCTCACATCTCCGGTAGGGCTCGGAAAAACATAGCGATAGTGCGGGTCACGCAACTCTACATCGCGACTAACGATGTGCAAACGCATCGTGAGAATTTTTTTCTTCGTGATGTGCGATTTTTTTTCAGCACGACGTTGAAAAAAGTGTACGTTTTACTGGCGACGGATTGCGCTTTCCCCCTCTACCCTCCCACCGACTTTGAACGTCGCCTCCAATCTGATGCGAGATTGCGGAATGTCCTCAGGTTTTTCACAAGCAATCGTCACCGTGACTGTATCCCTGTTCCAACGCGTGTTGTTCGCCGCCGTGATCATCGGCGGCCTGCTTGGATCGCGACCGACGTTCGCGACGGATGCCAAGGCGCGGGTCGAGCCGCCGGAATGTACGCATGGCGTCAACTGCCGAGTCCGTCCCCAAGACGAGGTTTGGTTCATCAGCAGCCGTCACTTGGGCTGCCCAAATTGTGCGCGCGAGCGTGCCCCGAATCTCGAGGTGCGGGCGTACGAATGCGGACAAGGTTGGGTGCGATCGGACCTGGAAGTCTTTCTGGCCGATGATCCGCTGGCGAAACCAAAAGTGACCGTCTTTTGGATTCACGGAAATCAGGTCGGTCGTGGGCAGTCGTTCACGGACGGCTGGCGCGCCTACCGAACGATGACTTGCCGCGCGGACGCGCGTCCCATCCGCTTTGTCATTTGGTCGTGGCCAAGCGACAAGATTCCGGGACCTCTCAAAGACGCCCGCGCGAAAGCGGCCCGCAGCGATACTGATAGCTACTACCTTGGCTGGACGCTTTCGCGCATGGCTCCGCGAATTCCGGTCAGCCTGATCGGGCATAGCTATGGTGCCCGAATTATTCTCGGCGGCTTGCACCTCTCCACGGGAGCCAGCATGTGCGGCAGAAGCCTCGACCTCATTCCGGGGCAGGCAATCTCGCGAACCCGCGTGGTACTGGTGGCCGCGGCCGTGCACAGTAATTGGATGATGCCGGGGTCGCGTTATGGCGATGCCTATGTGCGTATCAACGCCATGTTGAATTTGTTCAACTCGTGCGACAGCGTGCTGAAGTTCTATCGCTTTGTCGATCCGAACGGCCGGCCCCGTGCGATGGGATACGCGGGAATCGCCGGCCGTAGCCGGCTTGAAGACGGTGGCGAGCGCATCAGGCAAATGAATGCGTGTGGCGCGATCGGCAAAAGCCATGACGACGCCGATTACTTCCGGTCGTCGTACCTGATGAACTCGGCTCGTCGCTATCTACTGTGGTCTGCGATCGACTGAAAATCAGATGCGAGGCTTGATTCGAAGCCCCGCTTCTTTGAATTCTGGAATCGCGAAACTACGCCAAGATGGCATCAATCTTTTGGCCCACAATCAATCGATGGGGCCGTTTTTCGCGATCGTAAATGACGGTATCGGCGGGAATGCCGAGCAGATGGTAGATGGTTGCCGCCATGTCGGCCGGATCATAGGGCGTTGTCCGAGGATAGGCGGCCAGGCGATCCGACCCGCCAACGACCACGCCCCGCTTGAGGCCCGCGCCGGCGATTGCCAGTGAATAGACAAAGGGCCAATGGTCGCGTCCGGCGTTTTTATTGATTTTTGGTGTGCGACCAAACTCGGCCATCGGTACGACCAACACCTCGTCCAGCAATCCTCGTTGCTCCAGGTCTTCGATCAACGCGGAGAACACTTGGTCCAGCGTCGGCCCCAGCGACTCTTTCATCTTCTTGAAGTTCTGGCTGTGCGTGTCCCAGGAACCTCGTGGCGTTTCGCAATAGTGTACGTTGACGAAGGGAACGCCCGCTTCGACAAGACGACGGGCCAGCAGGCAGGACTGGCCGACGTGGTGCATTCCGTAACGCTCGCGCATTTTCTTGGGCTCGGCAGCCAAATCGAACGCCTTGCGCGTGGCGTCCGAGGCCAACAGGTTGTAAGCCCGCTCGTAATAGGCGTCCCGGGCGGCTTCCGTCGATTCGGCAATGATCCGTCGCTGGGCGTCGATGTTGTCCAGCAGAGCTTGCCGGCCTTGCAAACGGCTGACGGAGATTCGTGGAGTGACCGCACTGACTTGAAAGTCGGCCTGGGTCAACTTCTCGTTGACCATGAAAGGGCTGTGGCTCGATCCTAAAAAGCCGGACGATTGGCCGTGCAGAACCGTCCGGTTGCTGCGAGTCATCACTGGACCAAGTTGCACCCAATTGGGCAACTGTCCGCGGCCGGGACGCAAATGATCGAGTACGGCGCCAAAATGGGGGAAATCAGTATCCGCCGGCGGAAAGTCGCCGCGCGATCGAACGCTGGGCAGATGCTTATGCCCCGTCATCGCCGGCAAACAAGCTTGCACATGATTCGTGTTACCGTGCGCCATCGATCGCACGACGGCCATCCGATCGGTGAGCGCCGCGCAGCGTGGCAACAGTTCACCAATCCGAAATCCGGGCACCGCCGTCGCAATGTCGCCGAACTCGCCACGGACTTCCGCCGGGGCCTCCAACTTCGGATCCCAAGTTTCGTGTTGCGGATGCCCGCCATGGAGATAGAGAAAAATCACCGCCTTGGCCGAACCAAAGCTGCCCGAGCGAACGGCGCCCGCCGCCTCACGCACCTGCAACCAGGCGGGCAATCCCAAACCCAAAGTACCCGCGCAGCCGATAGACAAAGCCTCGCGCCGCGAGAGCCGGCTCAATTGGCGAAAGTCATGGCAACCTGATTCGTGCATTCCATCACCGGAAGGAGTGTTTGGGCGGGGTGGATTGTCGTTGATCGCTCGGCGATCAAAACGCCGGAACGTTCGGTTCGCGGAGCGAGCCACGGCTATTCAACCAGTTTACAAACTGACCTCGCCCGCCGCCATGGAAATATCGCGCCGCCTCGTCGGTTCCGCGTTGTCGTTACACAACATATCTCGGTTTACGGGCGGTGTCTTCATCGGTCACGACCACGTAATCCCGGTGATCGCGGATGTAGGTGACCGGATAGTCGTCGCCCGGTTTTCCGAACAGGGCCAACCGCAGCACCGTGTTGGCCCAATCCAGGGCGATTCCATTTCGGCAATACAGGCGAATTCGCTGGGCTCCCAAAAGCTGGTTCATTCCCAGCGTCACGCCCTTCCGCGGATGCCCTTCCAGATTACCACCGATCTCGGAGCGGATGGCGTTGATCGTACGGGTGAAGTCGTTGAGGTAGACCAGTCGCGGATCGGAGTCGCGAACACCCGGCTCCGGCTCGTTATAGGCGATGTGCCCGTGAATTCCGATGCCGCCATACGTCGTATCGATGCCTCCCACCGACTCGATGCGCGCCTTCAACGTCTGCACATTTTCGTGATCGGGGAAGATCAGTTGCTTGGCCGGAATCATCCATTTCCGCTTCACTCGACTCGAAAACATCTCGTGGAATGTATGGCGAAAGCTGAGCGGATGATCGGCTGAAAGCGCGATTCCGTTGCCGTCGCAATGCTCGTCCATCATGAAGAACCAGCAGTGTTTCAAGCTGATTTGCTCGGTGTTGACGATCTCAGCCAACATCGGATACTGGCCGACCGGGCCGACTGGTAGGATCAGTTTCGTCGGCCGCCCTTTGGCATTATTGCTCCGAATCTCCGCCGCAATCGTTTCGGCAAAATGTTGATGCAGCGCCTCCATGTCGTCGACGATGACAAGCCTGCTGCCCGCTTTCTTCCTCATCCGCGCGGGCGTCATCGTCAGCAGGTTGCGAATTTCATCTTGTCGTTTCATTCGGGCCAGGCTCGACGTTACTTCGTACTGTCGATCGGTTCAGGGTCGTTCGATCGGGGGTCTACAATTCCAGCACCTTATCCATCCGCCGCGCGATATCGGCCAGTCGCTTGCGATCGCCGCCGGGGACTTCCGCCGTCGCCCAGCCGGATGTGTAGCCGGTGTCGGCCAGCGCCGCGCGAACGGCCGGCCAATTGCAATCGCCCTCGCCGATTTCGACTTGAAAGCCCTTCCACAGCCCTTCGTCCTTCTGTTTTTGGCGGCTGTATTCTTTGACATCCAGTTTGACGATGCGTTTGCCAAGGATGCGAATCCAATGTTCGGGCCAGCCAAAACGAACTACGTTGCCGACGTCGAAATAGACGCCTACCGCCGGACTGTCCATTTCGTCGATGAACCGCGCCATTTCCAACGGACTCAGCAGAAAGTTGTTCCAGACATTTTCGATCAGCAGTTTGACACCCGCCTTTTCGGCGTAGGGCAGCGCCGCCTGAATGCGATCTTGTTGCCTGCGATAGACTTGGTCGTAAGGGTTGTTCCCGTCGACCTTGCCCGCCACGACCAGCACGCTGGTCGCACCGTAAAACTTCGCGCTGTCAATCGCGTGTTTCAAGTCGGGCTTGCTGCTGTTAAGGAAGCCGTGCACCACGACTCCAGTCCGTTCGATTGCTTCTAGGACTTCCTCGCGGTTGATCTTCGCGGTGACATGGATCTCGGTCCCGTCAAAACCGAGGTCCGCCAGCAACTTGAACTTATCGATCACGGGCAGATCTTCCTTGATCATGTGAAACTTGACGGCTTTCTTAATCCGCTTCGGGCTGCTTTCTTCCGCGATCGCGGTTCGGGCGACGACTTGCGGTGCCAAAGCGGCGGCCGCCACACCGTGGAGAAATCGACGACGGGACGGTTTTGTGACACGGCGCTGACTCGACGATCGATTCGCAATCACGTTAACCATCTGCTGTTCCCTTCGCTAGGTGATTCATTCGCTGCCCGCGGCGGCCGCGCGGTTGTTTGGAGGTTGTTTGAGGCTTTGCAGGTAGGCGATTACATCGGCTAGGTCCGATTCGCTCAACGCCTTCTCCAAGCCGTTGGGCATGATTGATACCGCGCCCGGCGTTAGTTCCTCGATGTCGTCACGTGGCACGGCAACCGGTTCGCCCGTCTGCTGTTGGATGAAAACCGTGTCCGCGGTCTCACGGGCGATGAGTCCGGTGAGCACACGGCCATCCGTGGTCGCGATATTGTAGGGCTCGTAGTCGCGGACGATGGTTGCGGACGGCAATACAATCGACTCCAGTAGGTCGTGAGGCGACCGGTTCGCGCCGATGGTGGTCAGGTCGGGTCCAATACGTCCGCCTTTGTCGGCCACTCGATGGCAAGCGGCGCACTTCGACTTTTCGGCAAAGAACAGCTCGCGACCCCGCGCCGCATCGCCTTGCTTCAGCAGCGGCAGCAACTTGTCCAACCGCGCCAGCTTTTGCTGCTCTTCCTGCCGGATGCGGACTAGCAGCGCGTTGGCAGTCGGAAGCAACTCTTTGGGATATCGCTTGATGACATCAGAAAACTCATGCTCGGCCAGACTCGTCAGGCTGCGGGCCTTTTCCATGGAACTGAGAAACGCTCGCGCCACATCGGGGTCGCTCGAGCGTTGGAAGGATCGAACTAATTCGTGCAACTGCGACGGTGAAGCCTGCACAAGTAGCGGGGCAAGGCGGACAAGTTGTGGCTTGCCGAGCGCCGAGGAGCCGATTTTCTGGGCAGCTTGTAGGCTTTCTTTCGTTCCGCTGCCGAGTAATTCCAAAAGCACGATTAGCGATTCGTCGGTAAGGCTGCCGCGCCGGCCCGAGGCAACTTCCAGAGCAGCCACGCGCAGCAGAGGCGGTTGAGCCACGTCGCCGCCCAGTTGTCGCAGGCGATCGCGAAACTGGTCGGTTTTGATCGCCGCCAGCGCGGCCAACGTTGAGTCCAATACTCTCCGATCTTCAGTCTTGAGCAATCGCTCCAACGGTTTGATCCAACTTTTGTGAAGCGGCACGTCGCGACCGTCGGCTATCGCGGCCAGCAGCAGATCACGCGTGGCAATTGGAGTTTTGGAGTCCGCAAACACCGACCCCACCAACTTGCCCACCGCCGGATCGGCGAGGAACTTCGTCGTCAAACGGCGTATCGCGGCGGCATTTTGTTCGACGGAATCAGATGGAGCGAGCAAACGACCGAGCACTTCCGCCGCGCGATTGGACCAATCGGGGTGCCGGCTGAAAATCTCGGCCGTGGTCTGTTGCAGCGCTATATTGTCTGTCGCGATGCTGGCTAGGTCGTCCGCCGTCAAGTCGCCCTTGTCCATTTGGTCTAGCGCGAGCAGCGCGCCGCGTCGAGTGTCGGCGCTCTTGGAGTTCAATCCCGCACGTGTGGCCGCCGGGTCGTCGATCTCGATCAGTGCGTAGACTACCGCGTGCTCTTGTGTACGGTCGGTGTCTTGGCCCAGCGCCGATAGTAACGCAGGCACGGCCGATGCGTCGCCCAGGCGTCCGAGCGCCGTCGCGGCTTCCCGGCGAATCGGCGATTCGTCCGTCTTCAACAGTTGGGCGAGTCGTTCTTTGGCTGCCGAATCGGGGTAGGTCGCCAGACTTCGACAAGCGGCCAAACGAACGTCGGGGTGGCGGTCGTCGAGCGCCAGTCGAAGTGCAGCTCGTGCTTCTTTTCCGCCGACAGGTTGAGATCCGGATCCACCGGCAATTCGTGTCAGCGCCCATACGGCCGCCAGCCGCGCCCGGATATCGCGACGCTGGACCGTTTGCTTGAGCGATGGCACGATGGCTTCGCCGCGCTTGGCGCACTCGGCAATCGCTCGCTCGCGCACCTTGTACCGCGTGTCGTTTAACAAGCCGACAAGCTCTCGGTTTTCTCGCTTCGGCCAGTCAATTCGCTGGCCCCAGGGATCCACTTGCGTGGTCATGCCATCGCGACGGACTCGGTAGATAGCTCCCAGAACATCGGGCTTGGCATGCTGCGACGTGGGACAGCCGCGATAGAACCAGCCGCCCGTGTCGACCACCAGCAGGCTACCGTCGGCGTCTTCGACCACGTCGGTCGGATGAAAATCACGACTTGTGGACGATAAAAACTCGCGCTGCGTCACGCCAAACGTGGCACCCTCGCGTTGCAATTCCAGCCGCACGACTTTGCCGATATTAAAAAAAGTGGCGAACTGGTTGTCCCGCCAACGGTGGTCGAACACGCCGCTGCGATACCGGGCCGTGCCGGAAATCGCGACATGTCCGAATCGATGCACGGGCCCCAACAAAGGGCCCGTAATCTTGAGTTCCTGAAGCACCTTCTCGCGATGTGGATAGGCCCCGCCATGCAGCCAATGCACTAGGCAATCGACGCGCGGACGCGTGTAAAAAATGTTGACCGTTCCCAACATCTCGCCTTGCTCGGTAAAATCGACTTCGACCGGATTATCCATTCCGCCGCCACAGTGAATTCGCACATCCGATCCGTCGGTTCGGCAAGAAAAGATGTACGACCCTTCGCGCTGGCTTGTGACGTTGCCATCTTCGTCCTTGAACTCGTGGCCGTGATATCCGTCGCACCAATAGAGCCGGCCGTCGGGACCGAAAAAACAGCCGTGAATGCTGGCCGCGTTGCCGGTGTAACCGAATTGGCTGACCAGCACGTCGCGCTTGTCGGCAACTCCGTCGCCATCCGTGTCCTGCAACCGCCAAATGTTTGGCGGCGAGGCAACGTACAACGCTCCGTCGTGCCAAGCGCCGCCCATGGGGTAGGTCATCTTGTCGGCAAACACCGTCGAACGATCGAACCGGCCATCGCCGTCGCGGTCTTCCAGCAGGCGGATTGAGTTGGGTACGTTTTCTTCAAGTTCTTTGGCGCTCATGTTGACGCCGGCGTTGTTGCAAACGAACAGCCTTCCACGATCGTCGAAACAAGCCAACGTGGGATGAGTCACCAACGGCGGACCAGCCGCCAGTTCCACGCTGAATCCCTGGGGAACTTCGATTGGCGCGAGCGTAAAACCTTTGCTGAAAGCGGGCGGTTCGACCGGATCGGCCTGCGCCAATTCTTCGTCGATTCCGACAAATGTCTTCGTCTGCGAGCCGCCGCCCTTCCACAGGTCGTATTCGGGTTGAGCATACTTGGCGTAGAAGTTGTTCAGTTTGTCTTTCAATTGGTCGCGTGTTTTTCCGTGTGCCGGGTGCGACACCAAATTATTGAACTCGTCGGGATCGTTATTTAAGTCATAAAGCTCATGCGGCCCATTCGGATGGCGATGCACATATTTCCACCGCTGGGTCCGAATGCAACGCAGATTCTCGAATTCGTAAAAGACGGGCTGTGCATCCTCCTTGAAGTCGCCGGCTTTTCCGTAAAGCTCTTTTGAAAAGTCGGCCCCCGGCGACTTCGGTTTCTGGGGCATTTTTTCGCCAAGTCCCAGATGGCTCAACAGCGTCGGCATGAAATCGTAGTTGGTGACCATTCGCTCGGACTTGATGCCGGCGGCGATGCGTCCCGGCTGCCGCCAGATCATGGGGATTTGCATCATGCCGTCGCGCGCGGTGAGCGGACGGGTATGGTCGCCCATGCCGAAGAAGCCGCCATGGCCGCCGGCCCAGCCTTGATCGGCGACGAAGACGACGATGGTGTTGTCATCCATCCCGTGGCGTTTCAGCGTTTGCATCACCGTGCCGACGCCGTCGTCCACGCCGCTCACTTCCGTCGCCACTCGGCGAATAGAAACCGGGTTGTTATGAAAATCCAGATTATTGAGCTGCCAAGGATGCGCCGGCTGACGCGGGAACGAGGGCAACACTTTGTCGCGATAGTATTCCGCATGGCGATTGCGGCCTTCACGCAATAGCAGGCGGCTCAATGAATACGGTCCGTTGTATGACAGAAACAGGAAGAACGGTTTGTCGCCTTCCGCCTGATTGTCGATGAACTTCACGGCGTGGTCGGTCCAGAAGTCGGTCAGATACTGCGGCTCGGTACGGATCTTTCCGCCTTCGATAATCTGCGCGTCGTAAAACGTGCTGGTTCCACCATGCGGCATCGTTATCCAGTAGTCGTCGAATCCCTCCTGCGGGTGCAAGTTGTCTCCCAGATGCCACTTGCCCACCAATCCGCAAGCGTAACCCGCGTCGCGCAGTACTTCGGGCAGCGAAGTGAAGTTGTCGAGCGTGCAGCGCGCCTCGGGCCCGACCTGCAACCGCCCTCCAAAAAGAAAACAATGCACCCCGTGTTGGGACGGCAACAGACCGGTCAGAAACGTCGCCCTCGTTGGTGAGCAGACCGGATTCGATGCGAAGGCCTGCGTGAACAGCGTCCCTTCGCGAGCCAACCGGTCGATGTGCGGTGTGCGGATGTCTTGATTTCCGTAGCAGCCCAGCGTCCAAGCACCGTGATTGTCGGTCATGATCATCACGATGTTTGGGCGGTTTTCGTCCGCCGCCGCGGCACGCACCAGCGGAAACAGCACGAATGCCAAAGACGCGAAGCCCACAATGTGAACCAAGCCGTGGTGACTGAAAGACAATCCTGTTGGAGTTGGCGTGCGCGTCATCATGAAATCCCTGGTCGTGAAAGTGCGACGGCTCATCTACAATAATGAAATCATAAATGAATCTTTGGCTGGAAGTGAGCCGCTTTTACCGTTTGTTCCTCGGAATCGGGCGGATGCCGGCCACAAATCGCCATCCGCCCGCCAGGTGATGTATGAAACTGTTCCTTGACAGCGCTAAAACGGATGAAATTCAACATGCTCTCGAGTCGTGGGATGTGGACGGCCTGACGACCAACCCCAAGCACGTGCAGGCGTCCGGCAAACCGTTTCGCCAGGCGATCCAAGAAATAGCCGAGATCTTCAGCGGTACCGACAAGCCAATCAGTGTCGAAGTCAATCCGCATCTAACGCAGTGGGATGAAATCGTGGCGGAAGGACGCGAGCTGGCCGCGATTTCTCCGAATTTCGTAATCAAAGTCGGCGCGGGAGAATCCGGTTTCAAAGCGATCCGTGAATTGACCGCGCATGGCGTGCGGTGCAATGCCACGCTCATCTTCTCGGTCGCGCAGGCTTGGCACGCCGCGCGGGCCGGGGCCGCTTTTATTAGCCCGTTTGTTGGTTGGAAGGAACAACACGGCGATGCGGCAACGACGCTAATCGCCGAC